>JBLRXE010000518.1:0-1886 GCA_047920895.1 Roseovarius sp. | reverse complement strand
GTCAGCTTTTCGGCCACAAACGCGCTGGTGCGGTGCGTCTCGTAGAGGATTTCGGGATGGGCGTGGATATCGCGGCGCCATTCTGTTATGTCGTTGTGCAATTCGGCAAAGCGGTTCTTGACGGGCATCGGTCACACTCCTGTTCGCAAATTCGGGATTTGCTCCACCGTGGCGCAATCCGGCTGCGACCACAAGGGGCAGCGCCCGTGCCGCGCATTTGCCATATACAAGGGCGCGTGACTGAGCTATGCGTCGCGGCTTGACGCGCCAGCCGCACCCCTTTTTCGGAACCGACCTCCCTCATGATCCTGCCTGCCCTCTCCAATGCTCTTGCCGCGCGCGGCTATGAAACCCTAACGCCTGTGCAAGAGGCGGTGACGGACCCCGCGCTCTCTGGCTCTGACCTGCTGGTCTCGGCCCAGACCGGATCGGGCAAGACCGTGGGCTTTGGTCTGGCGATTGCACCCACGCTGCTGGATGGGGCGGACCGCCTGCCGCCGGCGGCGGCACCGCTCGCGCTGATCGTGGCGCCCACGCGCGAACTGGCGTTGCAAGTGATGCGCGAATTGAGCTGGCTCTATGCAGAGGCCGGGGCGCGGCTTGTGACCTGTGTGGGGGGCATGGACGCCCGCGACGAGCGGCGCGCACTGGAACGCGGCGCGCATATCGTGGTGGGCACGCCCGGTCGTCTTTGTGACCACATCAACCGGCGCGCGCTCGACATGAGCAGCCTGCGCGCCATCGTGCTCGACGAGGCCGACGAAATGCTCGATCTCGGCTTTCGCGAAGACCTCGAATTCATGTTGGCAGCCGCCCCAGAGGATCGCCGCACGCTGATGTTCTCGGCCACCGTGCCGCCAATGATCGCCAAGCTGGCCGAAAAATTCCAGCGCGATGCGCAGCGCGTCACCACCCTGACCGGGGCCAAGCAACATGCCGATATTGCCTATCAGGCGCTGACTGTGGCCCCCCACGATGCCGAAGGTGCGGTGATCAACCTCTTGCGCTATCACGATGCGCAGAACGCCATCGTTTTCGCCAATACCCGCGCCATGGTCGCCCGACTGACCGCGCGTCTGGCCAATCGCGGCTTTGCCGTGGTGTCGCTCTCGGGCGAACTCAGCCAAGCTGAACGCACCCATGCGCTGCAAGCGATGCGCGACGGGCGCGCCCGTGTCTGCGTGGCGACCGATGTGGCGGCGCGCGGCATTGACCTGCCCAATCTCGATCTGGTGGTGCATGCCGAATTGCCCACCAATTCCGAAGGTCTCTTGCACCGCTCCGGCCGCACTGGCCGCGCCGGGCGCAAGGGCATCTCTGCCCTGATCGTTCCAGTCAAATCGGCGAACAAGGCCGAGCGTCTGCTAAAATTCGCCAAGATCACCGCCGAGTGGACCACCCCCCCCACGCCCGAGGATATCGAGGCCAAGGATCGCGAGCGGCTCTTGTCCGATCCGGTCTGGTCTGAGACCCCCTCCGAGACCGAAGGCGCCTTTGCCGCCGAGCTGCTGGCGCTGCACAGCCCCGAGGTGATCGCCGCGGCCTATCTGCGGCTTTATAAATCGCGCTGGTCCGCCCCCGAAGAACTCAGCACGCCCGGCGCAGCCACGCCGGTGCGCGAACGCGCCGCCTTTGGTCCTAGCCGCTGGTTTGCCCTGTCTGTTGGCAACAATGACCGGGCTGAGGCGCGGTGGTTGCTGCCGCTTCTCTGCCGCGCGGGCAATATGGACAAATCCGCGATTGGTGCCATTCGCGTGCAGGCCGCTGAAACCTTTGTCGAACTGGCAGAGGCCGCCGTGCCGGGCTTCTTGTCGACCCTTGGTGAGGGCGGGCAATTGGATGAGGGCATCATCGCCCGCGCCTTGGACAAGGCCCCCGAAATGGGG
>JBLRXE010000517.1:0-1902 GCA_047920895.1 Roseovarius sp. | reverse complement strand
CTTCTGCCCGCCAAAACCGGGGTTGACCGTCATCACGCAGATGAGGTCGACCATGTCGAGCAGATGATCGACCGCGTCAATCCCTGTGCCGGGATTGAGCGCCAGACCCGCCTTGCACCCTGCACCGCGAATGGCCTGCAAGGTGCGGTGGATATGCGGCCCCGCCTCGAGATGCGCAGTCAGGATATCGGCCCCGGCCTGCGCGAAGGCGTCGATATAGGGATCGACCGGCGAAATCATCAGATGCACGTCCATCACTGTCTTGATATGCGGGCGGATGGCGGCGCAGAGCGGCGGACCAAAGGTCAGATTGGGCACGAAATGCCCGTCCATCACATCGACATGCACCCAGTCACATCCCTGCGCCTCAATGGCCCGGATTTCCGCCCCGAAATTGGCGAAATCGGCAGAAAGAATGGAAGGGGCGATCTTGATCGAACGATTGAGGCTCATGGCAGGTCTCCTCTGGGGCGCATGCACGCGACATGCGCTGCCCATGGCCAGAGGTCAAGACCCTAGAACAAGCCCGCTGCGCCCGCGACCAGTTGATCGAGCCAAACCCGCGCCACATTGACCGCGTTCACATATTGCATGAGCGGCGCCTCTGCGGCAGGGATGGACGCGGCCAGTCGCGGCGCCAGACCATAGACAAGCGCGGCAAGCCCGAAGGTGATGATGGCAAGGCGAAAGCCGCTGCGAAAGCCGCCGCGCCCCAGCGGCACTTCGATATCCTCGGGCATCGCGAACTGTGCGGATTCGACCCGGTCGTCGGTCGAGGTCAGCGACGAATTGATCTCTTCGATGTCGGGCAAGAGATTGCGGCGCGACGACGGATCTATGTTGTCCTGGGCATCCAGGGCCTCGGGTGCCGTTGCAGCGGAGAGACCAGAGGCGCCGCGCAGACGCTCCATCCGGGCGCGCGCCTGCCGCGTGCGCTCATCCTCGGAGATATCCGGCTCCGTCAGGCCAAGGTCGGGTTGCATCTCGATCCCGCCGGACGCGGCGCGGACCTGTCGCTCGCGCTCGGCCTCTTGCCGCAGGATGTCGGCCACCGCCGGGTCGATGCCGCGTCGCGCAGGCCGGGCTGATGCGGGGTCTGGCTCTGTTTCTGGCAAGTCCTGGTCAAGCATATCATCGTCATAATCATCGTCATCATAGACATCGTCTGGAACACCACCGCCTTCGTCGTCAACATGACCCACTTGCGCAACAGGCACGGGTGGCAACAGGTCATCGTCGCGCGCAGCCGGGCCCAGATCGTCACCGCCAGAGACAAGGGTCGATTGCGAGGGATGAGGCTGAAACCAAGTATCCCCACAATTGGAGCATTGCACGTCGCGCCCGCTGGTCGGGATCACTTCGTTGGGCACCTCGTATTGTGCGCCACAATTCGGGCAAATCAGCCTCATTCTGCTACCTGCTTCTTGCCGCCGTTGTCCGGCCCCTCTCGTTATGCGCCAGCATAGGCGGTTCGCCGCTTTCGGAAAAGGCCAAAGCGAATCACGCGCAGGATCATTGCACATGTGTGGCCTCTGAGGCATTTAGGGGCAGAGAGTGACAAGGGGACAGCGGTGATCGAGCTGGAGAATGTGGCCTATAGCTATGGCGGCGGCGAGTTGCTGACGGATGTGTCGCTGGCGCTCAGTCCCGGTTCGTTTCATTTCCTGACCGGGCCGTCAGGTTCGGGCAAAACGACGCTGCTCAAGCTGTGTTACGGCGCGCTCGTGCCCACGGCAGGGCAGGTGCGCCTGTTCGGGCAAGAGCGGCGCACGATGGAGCGTGACGACATCGCCATGGTGCGGCGGCGGATCGGCGTGGTGCATCAGGACTGCCAGTTTCTCGATCACCTGACCGTGTCGGAAAACATCGCCCTGCCGCTGGCTGTGTCGGGCCGTGACCTCT
>JBLRXE010000516.1:0-1904 GCA_047920895.1 Roseovarius sp. | reverse complement strand
CGGCCGCAAACAGGGCCGGATCGATGCGGTTCATCAGGATGGTCAGCCAACGTCCGCCCGGCACGCCGTGGTGATAGGGCAGATAACGGCGCAGGAAGGACAGATGCGCCTTGCCCCAGTCGGCAATCAGCTCGTAGTCCTCGCAGTCCCAGATCGTGCCACAGACCACCAGCAGCAGCACCTCCGGCAAGGGATGGGCCACCCGCCACGGCTCGCGGGGGTCTTCGATGACCGAGAAATGGGCACCTCGAAGAATACGGCGACGAGCGCGATTTTGAGCAGGAGATTGGTCGTTCATCCCCTGTGGCGGCCAAATTCCCCTGTGGCGGCCAAATTCGTGCCGTCATAGGGCTTTTATGGCTCGTTTTCCGTGATTTCAGGGTGTTTCAGACGCACCTCTCCTGTTGGCAGCTGTCAGGTCGCTGCCTGTGCGCCGAGGAGCCCGTCGAGATGGACCGCCCGGCGCATGTTGTAGGCCAAGTTCTTCAGCCCGATCCGCGCCTTGGCCCGGGCGATGCCGATGCTGCGCACCAAGGTGCCGCCCATGTCGTTGACCTGCGCACCAAACACGTGTTCGACCCGCGCCCGGATCTTCGAACGGGTCGTATTGCCTTGCTGCTCACGCTTGCTGAGTGGGCGGTTACGATGCGCCTTGCGATGGATCCGACTGCGAAGTCCGCGATCAGCAAGCTTTTCTTCCGTCTCCGCTGACCGATAGGCGCTGTCCGCCCAGACATCGGATGCGGTGTTCGTCTCATCGAGAATGTCGTCCAGTGCCTGACTGTCATGCACCGCTGCATCCGTTACCTTGTAGCGTCGGATCAGCTTGTAGCGCCGGTCGACATTGACATGGTTCTTGTAGCCGTAATGCGCCTTGCCGTGCTTCTTCGTCCAGCGGGCGTCGGTGTCTTTCTGCCGGCGCTTGGCCGGTTTATCGTCCCAGCCCTCGGGCGTCTCGCCCGCCTTGATCGCAGCGTTCTCCTCGCGCCGGTTGCGCTGCTTCGGAACCGGCACGATCGAGGCGTCGACCATCTGGCCTCCCATCGCCAGCCAGCCCTGGTTCTCCAGATGGCCGTTGAAGGCGGCAAACAGGTCCTCGATCGCCCCCGCCTCAACCAGCTGCTCGCGATACAGCCAGATCGTCGTCGCATCCGGCACGCGATCCTCCAGGCCCAGTCCAAGGAAGCGCATGAACGACAATCGATCACGCAGCTGATACTCCAGCTGTTCATCGGAAAGGTTGTACAGCTCGCACAAGACGATGGTCTTGAAGATGATGATCGCGTCCCAGGGTTTGCGCCCCGCTGGCGACTTCCTCTTCGCCTGTGAGCGTCTCCAGATGCCTTCAAGCCGAGGCCGGAAATCCTCCCACGGCACCAATGTGTTCAGCTTCACGAGAGGATCCGCTTTGGCATCAAGCCCCGCATAACGGCTCTCTACGTCGAAGAACCCCATCTGCCCCATCGCCATCCCCCGGCCAATCACCCCACCAATGCGATTCTACCCAGGGCCTGCTCGAAACGCGACATTTTTCGAAGCGCCCTAAAGGCTTATCCCTTTGGTTCCGGCCTATCGATATGTTGTGTCTGGGGCTTGATCAAAGCGGCATGTTCGCGTAATGTTCTGGCATGCCGAGCCGCTGGAAGCATGACCGTCCAATGTCGCGAGCCGCGTTCGAAGCGCGGTTTTGCGACGATGCGGCCTGCGCGGCGCATCTTGTCGCGCGGCGCTGGCCTGGTGGCTTCGTGTGCCCAGCTTGCGCCGGGGTGAAGGGCTGGGAGCTCAAGGCCAAGCGCTTCACGTGGGAGTGCGCGGCCTGCGGGCGGCAGACGTCGGTGACCGCCGGGACGGTGATGCACCGAAGCCATGTGCCGCTGCGCCTGTGGTTCATGGCGGCGCACATC
>JBLRXE010000515.1:0-1905 GCA_047920895.1 Roseovarius sp. | reverse complement strand
ATGGCAACGGCAGGCGGGCTGGTGTTCTATGGCACGCCTGAAGGCTATATCAAGGCCATCGATGACGAAACCGGCGAGGTTGTCTGGCAGTTCCAGACCGGGTCTGGAGTGGTCGGCCAGCCAATCACATGGGAAGATGAAGACGGTGTGCAATGGCTGTCGGTCGTGTCCGGCTGGGGCGGGGCCGTTCCGCTTTGGGGGGGCGAGGTTGCGCAGCAGGTCGCCTATCTCAATCAGGGCGGGTCGGTCTGGACCTTCCGCATCCCTGATGCGCTTCTCGCCTCTGCGCAATGATCCCGCGCGAAATCCGATGACTGCGGCGAACCCGGCCTTGCGCCGGGTTCTCTTCTGTCCGGTGCTTTGGGCGAAAGTCGCATATCCACAAAGACCGACCTTCGCTACGCTTTGACCCATGTTCATGATTCTTCGCCTCATTGTCCTGTCATGTCTTTTTGCCCTGCCTGCGCGTGCGCAAGTGCTGTCGGCGCAAGACATGCAGGCCTATGTGCCGCCGCCCTTCGCCTTGGGCGAGGCGCTCAATGACAAGGGGTTATACCGCGTCGTGAATTCCGGCGGCGCACCTGCGGGCTATGCGTTCACCACCCAGCCCTATGCCCCCTTGCCGGGCTTTGCCGGTGCTCCCGTCAATGCGTTGGTGGTGCTGGACCGCGATGGCACCTTTGTCACCGTGCGCGTGGTTCATCATAACGAGCCGATCTTCATCTCGGGCATGGGCGAAGGCCCGTTTCGAGAGTTCTTTGAACAATATGCCGGCAAGTCGATCTGGTCGCCCATGTCCATCGGCACGCCCTATGGCGGCGCGGATGCGGGCTCGTCGCTGGTGCATCTGGACGGCATCTCCAAGGCCACGGCGTCGGTGCGCATCGCGCATGAATCGATCATGGCCGCAGCGCATGCGGTTGCGCGCGAACATATGCAGGGCCGCGTTGCCGCCCCTGCCGCGCGCCCCGATCCCGAATATGACGCGCCGTTGCGCTGGGCCGATCTGGTCGAACAGGGGCTTGCCCGCCACTTGCGCGTCACCAATGCCGAGATTGACGCAGCCTTCAAGGGCACGCGCTGGGCTTATTCCGATCCTGCCGCGCAGGCTGATCCCGATGGCCTGTATCTCGACCTTTGGCTGGTCGATGTGACGCCGCCCGCATTGGCGCGCGCAGCGCTGGATCAAGGCACGATCGACCAGATGAGGCGCTTTCAAGGCGTGGCCCCGACCGATGAATTCCTGCTGCTGATCGATGCGGGGCGGCATGGGTTGGTCAGTGACAGTTTCGTGCGCAACACCGCGCCCGATCTGATCAAGGCGGAACAGGGCGGCTTTCCCATCGCCCTGCGCGATGCCGATTTTCTGGTCGATCTGGCCCCCGGTGTCCCCGAAGGGACCGCCCTGATCCTGCGCACCGATCGTCGTCTGGGGTTCAATCCGGCCGAGCCGTTCACCCTGATCATCGAGGCCGTGCGCGAGCATGGCTTTATCACCCCTGAAATCGGACGGGTAGAGCTGGTGCTGGAGCATCAGACCGATGAACGCTTCTTCCTGCGCGAGAAAATCATCACCCCGCTGCCCCCATGGCTGGAGGCGTTGTATAATCGACAAGTTGATCTGGCCCTTCTGGCGCTAGGGCTGGCCGCACTGGTCTGGGCACTGGGTGCGCGCATGAACCGCTTTGCCGCATGGCGCCATTTCACCCCCGCGCGGCTGCTGATCCTTGCGGTGATGACCGGCTTTGTGGGCTTCTGGGGGCAGGGGCAGTTGTCCATTGTGACGCCGCTGGGCGTGCTGCGCACCACGCTTGAAGGCGGGTCTTACCTGTTCTTGCTCTATGATCCCTTCTCGCTGATGGTCTGGGCGGCGGCGGGGCTTGGGTTCGTGCTTTGGGGGCGGGG
>JBLRXE010000514.1:0-1907 GCA_047920895.1 Roseovarius sp. | reverse complement strand
TGGGGCGGGCCTTGGGTGGCGGTGCCATGGGATTTGTCGGCGGTCTGGGTCTGATGGAGCTGGCGCGGGGCTATGTGCTGACCGGGTTTCCATGGGCGCAACCGGGGCATGTGCTGATCGACACGCCGCTTTTGCACTGGGCGTCTTACCTTGGGTCGGCGGGGTTGACGGCGCTGGTGTTGCTGGTGGCGGTGGCGCTCTGGCGTGGGCTGACGGGCGTGCGCGTGGCCTTTGGGGCCTTGGGAGCGATGGCGCTCTTGTGGCCTATCGGGGCTGTGCTGACGCCAGAGGCGGGGGCGGGACCAGAGGCGGCGGTGGTGCGGCTGATCCAGCCCAATGCGCCGCAGCATGAAAAATGGCAGCCGGACAAGATCCGGGGGTTCTTTGACCGGCAATTGGCGTTTTCGGAGGCAGGCGCGCGGCCCGATCTGATCGTGTGGCCGGAAACGGCGGTGCCGGTGATGCTGGAGAATGCCGCGCGCACGCTTGAGGTGATCTCGGATGCCGCGGGGGGCGTGCCGGTGGTGGTGGGCCTGCAACGCCGCGACGATCTGCGGCTTTTCAACACGCTGGCACTGATCGAGGCGGGGGGCGGCGTGGCGGCGGTCTATGACAAGCACCATCTGGTGCCCTTTGGCGAATACATGCCCTATGGCGATCTTTTGGCGCAATGGGGTATTCACGGCATGGCCGCGAAGGACGGGCAGGGGTTTTCTGCGGGTCCGGGGGCGCAGGTGATCGACATGGGGGCGTTGGGGCGCGCCCTGCCGTTGATTTGCTACGAGGGGGTGTTCGCGCAGGATTTGCGCGCGGCGCCGGGGCGGGCGGATTTCATCCTGCTCATCACCAATGACGCCTGGTTTGGCAATTTTTCCGGCCCCTATCAGCATCTGGCGCAGGCGCGGTTACGCAGCGCCGAGTTTGGCCTGCCTATGGTGCGGGTGGCCAATACAGGGATTTCGGCGATGATCGACGCCACCGGGCGAATCGCCGAGGCGCTGCCGCTGGGGGGGACAGGGTGGCGCGATGCGGCGCTGCCGCCGCCCCTGCCGCCCACGGTTTATGCGCGGCTTGGGGATGCGCCGATGCTGGCGGTTTTTCTTGTTTTGCTGGGGTTGTCGCGGCTGGGTCACAGGCGAGAACGCGCGCGCATATAGGCATTGACGCTGGTTTCGCGCAGGCGTAACCACGGCCCAATCCCCCACAACGGCTTCCTGGCGTGGCGGTGACATTCAATGGAGCATCTTCATGGCACGACAGAATTACCTATTCACCTCCGAATCCGTTTCGGAGGGGCACCCGGACAAGGTGTGCGACCGGATTTCCGACGCGATCCTGGATGCCTTTCTGACTGAGGAAGCCAATGCGCGCGTGGCCTGTGAGACCTTTGCCACCACCAATTGCGTGGTCGTGGGCGGTGAAGTCGGGCTGACCGACAAATCCCGGCTGGCGGATTTCATGGGGCGGATCGACGGGATCGTGCGCGACTGCGTGCGCGATATCGGCTATGAGCAGGATGCGTTCCATTGGAACACCTTGAAATTGCACAATATGTTGCACGCCCAATCGGCGCATATCGCGCAGGGTGTGGACCGGGACGGGGCCGGGGATCAGGGCATCATGTTTGGCTATGCCGTGGATGAGACACCGGAATTCATGCCGGCGCCGATCCTCTATGCGCATGCGATCCTCAAGCGGCTGGCCGAGGTGCGCAAATCCGGCGTCGAGCCGACGCTGGGGCCGGATGCCAAATCGCAGTTGACGTTGCGCTATGAAGCCGGTCGCCCGGTGGCGGTGACGCAACTGGTGCACTCGACGCAGCATGCCGATGAGAGCCAGACCAGCGACGACATTCGCGCCATTGTGGAGCCCTATATCCGCGAAGTTCTGCCCGCCGACTGGCTGAG
>JBLRXE010000513.1:0-1917 GCA_047920895.1 Roseovarius sp. | reverse complement strand
GGAGGGCGGCGGCTCGGGCCAAGGGTATTTCTGGGTGTACCATCATCCGCCTCCCCCGGGGGAGTCGGGCGGGAACATTCTTTTCCGAATGGCAGACGAGCCGCAAGGCGGACTGTCTCAACGGAATGCTCGATCCATTCACCGGCATAGCGCAATGCGATGCCTACGGGGCATATGCGAGTTACGCAAAAAGACGCGAGGGTGTGGTGCTGGCTGGATGCTGGGCGCATGCACGAAGGTATTTCTTCGAGGCGCGGGATGAGGATCCGGCCCTTGCGAACTGGTTCCTCCGTCAGATCCAGTTACTCTATCGCGTAGAGAAGGAACTGCGCGAAGGACGTGTCGGCGCGGTCGGCCGGGCGGTGCGCCGCTCCTCGGAGAGTGGCATGATCCTGGCAAGGATCAAGCGGGTGCTGGACCGGAAGTGGACCCAGGCGCTGCCGCGCAGCCGGATGGGCAAGGCGATGGCGTATGCACGGTCCAACTGGGTCGCGTTGATGCGGTATCGTGATGCAGGGCACCTGGAGATAGACAACAACCTCGTCGAGAATGCGATCCGCCCGACGGCGATCGGCAAAAAGAACTGGATGTTTATCGGGCACCCCGAGGCGGGTCAGCGCAGCGCTATCATCTACACCATCCTGGCCACATGCAAAGCGCATGGCATTGATCCCTGGGAATACCTCCATGACGTGCTTACCCGCCTGCCCGCAATGATGATCCAGGACGTCGATCAACTCACTCCGGCCAACTGGATCGCCGCGCGCCGCCAAAACGCCGCATAACACGCCCCGCTGAACCATACCCCACCAAACCGCCCGCGCGGAAGGGGGTGCTTGCCCGGACGCTTACTGCCGTACAGCCACAACTGTTTGCTGCCGACCAGACGGTCATCGCCCTGCGCCCGCAGCTCCTTGTTCTCCAAGCGCCTAACCTTGTCGACCGCCTTGTTCAGGTGCTGGATCAGGTGAAAGGTGTCATGAACGATTTTGCCTTCCGGGTCAGGCAGGTGTTTACGCGTAGAGGTCAAATACGGCTCCCACATATCCATGCTTACCGCTTCGACGCCGTTCAGCTGATCCTCGCTCAATGACTGCCAAAAGCCGTCCAGTGTGGCTGTCTTACGTCCATCGCCAATAAACTCAACTGTAGACTGCCCCCCCTCTGGGTTGACGACCAGCGTCGCGTAGTCATGCCGTTTACCGAAACTCTTCTCATCAATGCAAAGACGCTTCATAATCCGCGGCTTCTTTCGCGCACGCCCCCTGCGGACGGACCTCTGTTTGATCCCGTCAGCCTCATCCCAGCTGATTCCTAACAGATCCGCTGCCGATGAAATCGAGCACTCGAGCAGTACATCAATCGCCAATCGCTCAAAAAGCATGGTGAACCGGCTATGCTTCTCAGCCCAGGGCACGCGCACCGTCACCGTTCCATGCTCAGGACACTTCACCCGAGGCACCTCCGCAACCAGGATGGTCTTGAACTGGCAGCTGTCCAGATGGCGCCAACGGCGTTCCTCCCGCCCATGCACGTGGGCACGATGGCCGCACTCCGGGCAGGCCCACACACGCTCGTCGCATACCACCTCCACCTCGATGGTCCGCTCTTCCGCCTTCAGAATTACGCTGGCCACGCGCCATGGCTTGGCCAGCCCCATAATTTCCTGATACAATTGAGTGTCTTTCATGCCCCAATCATATATCATTCAATGACATTTCCCACTCTTTTGCCGGAAGAACCATAAACTTAAACGCACTCTCTCTAGCATGATCCATACATAAAGGCATTAGGTCATGGCTAATTATAACCTCATACGGCCCTGTCTCAGTTCCACCCTGCACCCAGAATATCTGATCATTGACAACCGATTCTGCACTCACACTAACATGGTCCGACAGGCTTGTGACCGTTGCC
>JBLRXE010000512.1:0-1921 GCA_047920895.1 Roseovarius sp. | reverse complement strand
GTGGCGGGGGATCAGGTGGGCGGTGCAGATGTCAGGGGGAGTGGTTCAGCCCCTGCTGCCCGCCGCGGCAGCCTTCTTCGCGGCAGCCACAATCGGGCTTTCAGCGGATTTGGGCAGAACCGGTGAGGGAGGGGCAGCGACGATATCGCGCGCATCCGCTGCCGCGCTGGCGCGGTCCAGCACCAGACGGCGCAGGGCTTCGGGGGCGGTGCCCTCGCGGAGCGCTTTGGCGGCATCGATCGCGACGCCAAGGCGGCCCGCCTGCGCCGCGATCTCGGCGATCTCCGCCGCTGCCTCGCGAAGCTGCGCCGACAGTTCCGCCAGATTGCCGGGAGATGCTGATGGCTGATCGGGTGCTGATACAGATGCCGGTGCAGGTGCGGCTGCGGTTTCTGGGGCCTCTGTGGCGGTGGGGGCGACAACGGCGTCGGTTGCATCATCGGGCCGCTCATCGCTGGCATCCTCTGGCATGGTGTCATCCTGGTCAGGCGCGTTGGCCATGATTGTCTCCTGTCTGGGTTGGGAAAGGGATACGCGCCCGGTACGCGCGGGGAAGATGGCTGGGGTGCGGATCAGTATCTGGCGAAAGGCCGCAAAGCCCCTTGCCAGATCGGTAACCTCATCGGCCAGCCCTGCAGCGACAGCATCCGCGCCGCGATAGGTCGCGGCCTCGGTGGCCAATGCAGCCTCCCGGCTCAGCCGACCGGTGCGGCCAGCGGCGACGGTTTCGGCAAAGAGAAACCGCAGCACATCGATCTCGCGCTGAATGTCATCCTGTACCGCCGCAGGCAAAGGCTCATAGGGATTGCCATCGACCTTGTGGCGACCGGAATGAATGAGCGTCACGCGCACTCCGTCCTGATCGAGCTTGCCGCTCATGTCGGCATGCATGACAACAACGCCGATGCTGCCCAGCGCGCCGGTGCGTGGCAGAAGAATGCGGTCGGCTTGGGAGGCCAGCGCATAGCCTGCCGAGAAGGCGTGCTCCGCCACAAAGGCCCAGACGGGCTTGGTGCCCCGAATGGCACGAATACGATCTGCGAGGTCAAAAACCCCGGCAACCTCGCCTCCGAAACTGTCAATTTCCAATGCGACACCGCGCACAGCCGGATCGCTGGCGGCTGCCTCGATCTGCGCAGCGATCCCTTCATAGCTGGTCTGACCCGAGGATTGCCCGATCCAGCCACCGCGATGGATCAGCACGCCTGCGATCTCGATCACGGCGATACCGTCAATGAGTGGATAGGGCGCATCACCATGCTGACGGGAACTTTCTGCGAGACCCCCCGCCAGCAAGCTGGCACGGGCGGGAAGTGTGGCCGCCCCATCCGGTGCCTCGACGTCGTCTGCCAGTTCGACCCGCCGTCCAAGAATGCGGGGCCCGAGCCCTGACAGAAACGCCATGGCTTTGGAGGGTTCCACAAGCAGCGGTGTGTTGAAGGCGCGCGCGGCAATGCGGGCATGAAGCATCAGGGCTGGTCCTCATCTGGGCGCGGGCGGTCCTCCGCGATGTCCGTATTCTCATCTTGGTCTGGTGTGCTTCCTTTGGTCGGTATCGCATGCACGCCTTGCGCAGGTGAGCCGGGGCGGCGGAAATCGAGGCCCAGTGCGCGTTCGCGTTGCCGCTCGGCCGCGATTTCGCGGTCGACCTGCTCGGCGTCATAACCGCGCTCGGCAATCGCCTGGGTTCGGGATTTGAGGCCCGCTTCGATCTGGGCGATTTCGGCATTGGCGTCCTTGAGTGGATCGACCCAGTCCCATTTTGTGGGTAGCCAGTCGGCTGTAAGCATCCGCGCGCGGTCGGCCTCATAGCCGGGCAGGGTGAGCGCGCCGGACAGCACCGCGGCATCCATCCAGCGCGCATAAACGGGGCGACAGAGCTGATACACCATCACTGCATGCTGCCACGCCGAGACGCGAC
>JBLRXE010000511.1:0-1929 GCA_047920895.1 Roseovarius sp. | reverse complement strand
AGGGCGTCAAGGGTGTCACGGACCTGATGGTGCGCCCCGGCCTCATCAACCTCGACTTTGCCGATGTGCGCGCCGTGATGGACGAGATGGGCAAGGCGATGATGGGCACTGGCGAGGATAGCGGCGAAGACCGCGCCATTCAGGCCGCCGAAAAGGCGATTGCCAACCCGCTCTTGGATGAGATCAGCCTGCGTGGCGCCAAGGGTGTTCTTATCAACATCACCGGTGGCCATGACCTCACGCTGTTCGAGTTGGACGAGGCCGCCAACCGTATCCGCGAGGAAGTGGACCCGGATGCCAATATCATCGTGGGCTCGACCCTCGATCCGTCGATGGAAGGCTCGATCCGCGTCAGCGTTGTGGCGACGGGCATCGACGTGAGCCAAGTGGCCGCCGATCTGCCGGTGCCGCGCCGCTCGATGGCGCAGCCGCTCAAGCAGCACGTCAGCGCCGAGCCCGCCCCTGTGGCCAAGCCGGAGCCCGCGCCGGTCGCCGCCCGTGTGGCTGAGCCCGAGCCCGAGCCCTCGCTCTTTGCTGCGATGGAGACGCAGCGCGCAGCAGCACAGGATCAAATGGAAGACATCTTTGAAGAGGAAGTCGCAGAAGACGATCTGCCGCCGCCCGCCTATCAGCCCCGCGTCGAGGAATTCGCGCGCAACACCTATGACGACGAGGAAGAGCTGGACGCCTATGTCGCCCCGCGCGCCCCTGCCCCCGGCACCCCGTCGCCTGAGGCGCTGCAGCGTTTGCAGGCAGCCGTCGGTCGCGCCCCGGTGCAGCCGCAACAGCGCCGCCCCGAACCCGAGGCGCGCGTTGCAGAAGAGCGCCCGCGCTTTGGCATCAACTCGCTGATCAACCGCATGACCGGCCATTCCGCCGAGACCGAGCGCGCCGCGCAGCCTGCGGCACGCCCGTCCCGGCAACAGCCGACCATGGGCGGCGCACAGCCGCAGCAGGCCCCTGCGCGCGCCCAAGACGAGGACGAGCAAATCGAGATCCCGGCCTTCTTGCGGCGTCAGGCGAACTGAAAGCCATCTTGAACCCAATGAAAAAGCCGCCCTTTGAGGCGGCTTTTTTGTTGTGTCACGCGGCGAAATCTTTGATCACATCCGCAGCAGGATTTTGCCGTGGTGGTCGCCTTTTTCCATCAGCCGATGCGCCTCTGCCGCCTCTTCCATGGGCAGGATGCGGTGCGTCACAGGCCGCAGCTTGCCGGTGCCAAAGAGAGGCCAGACAGTTTCGCGCAGCGCCTCGGCCACTTGCGTCTTGAACGCTTCGGGCCGCGAGCGCAGGGTAGAGCCGGTGTAGCTGAGACGTTTGAGCATCACGGGCATGAGATCAATCTCGACCTTAGAGCCCATGTTGAAAGCAAGCTGAATGATCCGCGCATCATGGCGCGCGGCGTTGATGTTGCGCGCCACGTAATCACCACCGATGATGTCGAGGATGATATCGGCTCCGCCTGCCTCGCGGGTGAGGGCCACGAAATCCTCGGAGCGGAAATTGATGGCGCGGTCAGCCCCCAGAAAGGTGACGAACTCTGCTGCGTTGGCATCGCCTACTGTGGTCAGCACGGTCAGCCCCACGGCCTTGCCCAACTGGATCGCTGTTGAGCCGATACCCCCCGCACCGCCATGCACGAGAAAGATGCCATCCTCGGGCAGCGGATGATCCAGAAACACATTGCTCCAGACGGTAAAGAAGGTTTCGGGCAGGCCAGCCGCCTCGACCTCGTCCACACCTTTCGGAATGGGCAGGCAATGGCTCGCATCCACGGCCACGAATTCGGCATACCCACCGCCATTGGTCAGCCCACAGATGCGGTCACTGGGGCACCATTGGCTGACCCCCTCGCCACAGGCCACCACCTCGCCGGACACTTCCAGACCGAGAAGGTCCGAGGCGCCCTTGGGTGGAGGATAATGGCCG
>JBLRXE010000510.1:0-1941 GCA_047920895.1 Roseovarius sp. | reverse complement strand
ATCCCCGTGACTTCGCATTTTTGCAGGATATGCATGCCCATGGCCGAGCAGGCGCGGGCATAGCCCCAGGCCACCGCATCGTGGCGCGCCGTGCCGCCGCGCGCCTGATAGAGGCCGCCAAGGACCGGATAGCGCGGGCCGTCGAGATTGATGATCGGCACGATTTCCTTGACGCGTTGGGGCGAGATGAATTCGGTCGAAACCCCTTGCAGCGCATTGGCGTGCGCCGTGCGCTGATAGCCGCGCACCTCGTGTTCGGTCTGGGCCAGCATGATGAGGCCACGGGGGGAGAACATGATGTTGTAGTTAAGATCCTGGCTCAGGGTCTCGTAGAGCGAACGCGATTTCTCATAGATCGCGGCGGAGGGGTCTTGCAGGTAGTTGGAGCGGATGATGGTGGTGTTGCGGCCCGTATTGCCGCCGCCCAGCCAGCCCTTTTCCAGCACGGCGACATTGGTGATGCCGAAGTTCTTGCCGAGGTAATAGGCGGTGGCGAGGCCATGACCGCCCGCGCCCACGATGATGACATCGTATTTCTTTTTCGGTTCGGGCGAGGCCCATGCCCGCTCCCATCCCATGTGGTAGCGGAGCGCCTCTCGGGCGACGGCAAAGGCGGAATAGTGTTTCATGCGCGCTCTCTGGGTTTGGCGGGATTCGGGCTTGGGTGCGAGTGACACCGTAATGCGTCAGGTGCCCGGTTGAAAGGATACTCCGGGCGGCGGAAACGGTATCAATAGCGACATTGCGACATCGGGGCGCGGGGATCTGACCGCTTGGGCCTTTTTTCCGGGCGATGGCACGGTTACATGGGGGCAACACAGAAGGAAGAGACATGGGTTTCTGGATCATCGTTGCGGCTTTGGCGATTGGCGCGGGTGCCATTCTGGGTCTGACGCTTTTGCGCGGGCGGGTGGGCGAGGCACCGCCTGCGGCCTATGACTTGCAGGTTTACCGAGATCAGTTGAAGGAAATCGAGCGCGACACCGCGCGGGGCGTGATTGCGCCCGAGGATGCCGAGCGATTGCGCGCCGAGATTTCGCGCAAGGTGCTGGCGGCGGATGCGCAATTGCGCAGCGGTGGAGAAAGTGGCGGACAGCCGCGCGGCGCAGGCATGGTGATGGCCGGAGTCATTGTGGCGGTGATCGCGGGCGGCGGTGTGGTGATCTATGACCGGGTCGGCGCGCCGGGCTATCAGGATTTGCCGATGGCGGCGCGGATCGCGGCATCAGAGGCGGCGCGGGCGGCGCGGCTGGATCAGGCGGCGGCAGAGGGGCGCTTTGGCCCCGGCGAGACCGGCGTGCCCGAGGGCACGAGCGAGGACTACCTCAAGCTCATCGAGCAATTGCGCAAGACGGTGGCGGAGCGGCCCGAGGATGAACAGGGGTTGCGGTTTCTTGTGCGCAGCGAGGCGGCCTTGGGCAATCTGGTGGCGGCGCGCGAGGCGCAGGCGCAGTTGATCGCGGTCAAGGGCGAGGCGGCCACGGCGGCCGATTACGCGATGCTGGCGGATCTCATGATCAACGCGAGCGGCGGCTATGTGTCGTCCGAGGCGGAGGTGGCATTGCGCGCGGCGCTGGAGCGCGATGCGCGCGAGCCGTCGTCGCGGTTCTATCTTGGGATCTACATGATGCAGGTGGACCGGCCTGATGCGGCGTTCCGGCTCTGGGACGCGCTGTTGCGGGAAAGCACGCCAGAGGCACCTTGGGTGCCCACGATCCGGGCGCAGATCGAGGAATTGGCGGCGCGCGCCGGGGTGCGGTATACGCTGCCGGGCGCGCCGGGGCCGACAGGGGCGGATATTGCCGCCGCCGAAGCCATGGACCCCGAGGCGCAGCAAGAGATGATCCGGGGCATGGTGGCGGGGCTTGCGCAGCGGCTGGCCACGGAGGGCGGCACCGCCGAGGATTGGGCGCGGCTGATCAATGCCTATGGCGTGCTGGG
>JBLRXE010000509.1:0-1943 GCA_047920895.1 Roseovarius sp. | reverse complement strand
TTGAACATACGGGGCTTGCCGATCTCGACGAGATTGATCCCGAGATCATTCGCAACGCGCCGCTGCAACCGGCCCGCGTCAAGTGGTTCGACAAGGGCAAGGGGTTCGGCTTTGCCAATACCTTTGGTCGGGACGAAGATGTGTTCGTGCATATCGAGGTTCTGCGCCGCTCCGGTCTTGCGGATGTTCAGCCCGGTGAGGCGCTGGCAATTCGCGTGATTGATGGTAAAAGGGGGCGAATGGCAACCGAGGTGTGTGGATGGGAAACGGCGGTAAAATTGTCCGAGTGATGGCGGCCGTCGTGCTTGCCGGTCTGGCAAGCACGGCAGCGGCAGAAAGCTGCCGCGAGGATGTGGTGATGCTGCGCAGCGATGCCGGCACCGCCCGGTTTCGTGTCGAGGTTGCGGATGACAAGGAAACCCGCGCTCAGGGCTTGATGAACCGCGAGACCCTGTCGATGAGCGCGGGCATGCTCTTTGTCTATCCCCAACCGCAGCCGGTCGGGTTCTGGATGAAGAACACGCTGATTCCTCTCGACATGATTTTCATGGATGAGACGGGCACCGTGAAGAGGGTGCATCACGAGGCCCAGCCGCTGGACGAGTCGCCGATTTTCGGTGGTCAGGACATTCTGGCGGTGCTCGAAATCAACGGAGGTCTGGCGCGCAAGATCGGCATTTCCGAAGGCTGGACCATGCGGCACACCGCCATCGACCAGACCAAGGCCGCCTGGCCCTGCGCCGAGAGTCAATAAACCGGCGTGAGGCCGGTTTATGGCTTTTCAAGCTCTGCAATCGCCAGTATGCAGGCGCACGGTCCGGGGCGTAGCGCAGTCTGGTAGCGCACCTGTTTTGGGAACAGGGGGTCGTAGGTTCGAATCCTATCGCCCCGACCATTTCATCGAAAAGAAACCCCTTGAGACCTGCATGTTTTGCGGGCCGCTTTGGGCGTTTCGCGTGAATTTCCAGATCGGCGTCCGCCGCGCCAAAGTTCAACCTCTGTCACAGCTATGCCCGGCAAATGTGCCGGAAATAACGGCTTCTTGGTGAGGCCGCCTGTGGATGAATCATCTCCTCGAATGGGGGAGCTTGACCAAAGGCGTAGTCAAACGATTTTTCTGCCAAATCCGAAAAGTTTTCGTTGACCGTCTATGGCAATATACGTCAGTTTGTGTGAACGGGCAGCAAGGCCACAACATATAGTGACTCGCCCCGGCAGGGACATGACACCAGTTTCAGGACGACCAGACAGCGACGACACCGGACGGCATGGCTTTGAGGGCGTTTTATGACGTCGCCCGTCGTCGGCCCGGACCGAAACGACCAACTCACACCGGGCCAATGGCCGGAAAAAATGATTGCGATGGGGCAGAAGACATGAAGATCGAAAGAAAATTCACCACCGCCGGACAAGATGCCTATGCGGCGCTCGAGTTCGTGACCACGAGTTCCGAAATCCGCAACCCGGACGGGACGACGGTATTCCGGCTGGATGACATTGAAGTGCCCCGCGGCTGGAGCCAGGTCGCAAGCGACGTGATCGCGCAGAAGTATTTTCGCAAGGCAGGCATCCCGAACCGGATCGAAAAGGTCAAGGAAGAGGGGATCCCTGAGTTCCTGTGGCGTTCGGTGCCGGCGGCGGACAATGACGGATTCGGCGGCGAGACGAGCGCCAAGCAGGTGTTTGACCGGCTGGCGGGGGCCTGGTGCTATTGGGGCTGGAAGGGTGGCTATTTCACCAAAGAGGCCGATGCCCGCGCCTATTTCGACGAGATGCGCTATATGCTGGCGCGCCAGATGGCGGCACCGAACAGCCCGCAGTGGTTCAACACGGGGTTGAACTGGGCGTACGGGATCGCGGGCCCGGCGCAGGGGCACTGGGTCGTGGATCCGGAGACGGGCGAGGCGGGGCTGGCGGACGACGCGTACAGCCACCCGCAGCCG
>JBLRXE010000508.1:0-1944 GCA_047920895.1 Roseovarius sp. | reverse complement strand
CTGCGTAAATTCTGCCGGTCAGACTGGCGCAGCACCGGGTCAGGTGCGGGATCGAAAGGATTGTAGCATGCAAGATGACAGACCACGCGCGCAGTTGCCGGGGCGCGCCGGTGCGCTGAGCGATCAGCAGGCCACCGATCTGGGAGCCCTGCATGGCTATTGGCAGGGGCTCTGTGCGGGCGACGAGGTGCCCCGCCGCGCCGAGATCGACCCGCGCCGGATTGGCGGGCTGTTGTCCAATGCCTTTATCGCCGAGCGGATCGCGCCGGGGGTGACGCGGCTACGGGTCGCGGGGCTGCATCTCAATGCCCTGATGGGGATGGAGGTGCGCGGCATGCCGCTGTCGAGTTTCATCGCCCCGCCCGCGCGTGAGGCGTTTGCTCTGGAGCTGGTGGATCTCTTCGAGCGGCCTGCGCGCCTCGAGATGGACCTGCACGGCAAGGCGGGGCTGGGGCGGCCCGAGATGACGGGGCGTCTCATGCTCTGGCCGCTGCGCAGCGATCTGGGCGACGTGTCGCGGGCGCTGGGCTGTCTGGTGACGCGCGGCGAGATCGGGCGCGCGTCGCGGCGGTTCGAGATAGAGGCGGTTCGGGTGCTGCCACTTGGTGCCGCGGCGGTACCGGTGGCGCGGCCACTTGAGGTGTTGCCCGGCGGTCTGGATGGCACAGGGAGCGGCGCACCGCGCGGGCGGGCGTATTTGCGGGTGGTCAAGTAAGCGGGGCGTGGGCTTTGCGTGCAGTAAACGCAAAGCCGCGCTTAAAAACCAACCGCAACAGGGCCTTGCCCCGCTGCGGTCAGCCGGTTGATTTATCCCGCTTCGGCCTGACGGCGGTCATCGCGCAGGGACTTCAGCTCTTCCGCCACGAGAAAGGCCAGTTCGAGCGATTGGCTGGCATTGAGGCGCGGATCGCAGGCGGTGTGGTAGCGCGCCGAGAGGTTTTCCTCAGAGAGCGCGCGCATGCCGCCGGTGCATTCGGTCACATCCTGCCCGGTCATCTCGAAATGCACGCCGCCGGGGATGGTGCCCTCGGCCTTGTGGATGGCAAAGAATTCCTGCACCTCGCGTAGCACCGCATCAAAGGGCCGGGTTTTGTAGCCGGTTGCGGATTTGATCGTGTTGCCATGCATCGGATCGCAGACCCAGAGGACATTGGCACCCTCTTCGCGCACCGTGCGGATGAGGCGCGGCAGGTTCTCGCCCACCTTGCCCGCGCCAAACCGCGCGATGAGCGTCAGGCGCCCGGCCTCGTTGGTGGGGTTCAGCGTCGCCAAGAGCCGCTTGAGATCCTCCGACGTCATGGAGGGGCCGCATTTGAGGCCGATGGGGTTCTGCACGCCGCGCAGGAATTCCACATGCGCGCCGTCGGGCTGCCGGGTGCGATCCCCGATCCAGAGCATATGGCCAGATCCCGCCAGCCATTTGCCGGAGGTGGAATCGAGTCGGCACAGCGCCTCTTCGTATTCCAGCAAGAGGCTCTCGTGCGAGGTGTAGAAATCCACGGTCTTGAGCGTATGGGCGCTGTCGCTGTCGACGCCCGCCGCCTTCATGAAGTCGAGCGCGTCCGAGATGTGAGTGGCCATCTCGCGATAGCGCGCGGCCTTCTCGCTCTCGGTGAATCCCAGCGTCCAGGCATGGACCTGATGCACATCGGCGTAGCCACCCGTGGAAAAGGCACGCAGCAAGTTCAGCGTGGCGGCGGCCTGCGTATAAGCCTGCAACATCTTTTCCGGGTTGGGACTGCGCGCCTCGGGGGTGAAGGCCAGTTCGTTGATGATGTCGCCGCGGTAGCTGGGCAGTTCCAGCCCATCAATCCCGGGCCAGTTCCATAGCCAGTCACCTCAAAGAAGTTCGGATACTGAGTATTCTCTGGATCAGTACCCCGGGTAAATACCTGGCCCTGCCACATCTCGTGGTTTTCAGGCACATCACCCTTATCCCGTGCC
>JBLRXE010000507.1:0-1952 GCA_047920895.1 Roseovarius sp. | reverse complement strand
GCAAGTGCTTCAAGGGCGGCGGCGGCCCGCGGATTTTTCTTGCCGGGCTGATCGGACACGACCACGATGTAGTGGCCTTCAATCAGATGCGGGCGGTCGGTCTGAGCTGATGCCTCGTTCGCGAATGTCCCGGCAACCTCAGGCGTCCCTGCAATAGCAGACGCCGACATAATCAGTCCCGCCAGCAGCGCTACTCGCACGCGGCTCCCTCGTAGCTTGTTCATAATCAATTTCCCCTTCAGGCGGGCAAGCCGCAGCAAAGCACAGTTCAAACGTAGCCCTCCGTCAGCGAGAACGGAATACCCCAGATGAGGTATGGCCTATGCGCTAGGGTAGACGGGGGCCCTTCTGGCTCATCGAGTAAGGGCGGCAGGCGCGAACGAGTTCTGCCTGCGAACAAACCCCGGTCTTGCGGAATATGCACTTCAGCTGGGTACGAACCGTATGCGGCGATATGCCAAGCCGAGCGCTGATGACGTTCACATCCAGCCCCTCCACCACCAAGGCGCAAACTTCTGCTTCGCGAACAGTAATGCCCAGGTCCGTGCTTAATTGCTGCACCAACGCCGTTA
Source organism: Roseovarius sp. (assembly GCA_047920895.1). GTDB lineage: Bacteria > Pseudomonadota > Alphaproteobacteria > Rhodobacterales > Rhodobacteraceae > Roseovarius. Next base: position 1,380 of record JBLRXE010000507.1, on the reverse strand, counting down.
GCCGCGCATCGGGATCGAACACAAACAGGACCCAGCTTGGCCGGTCCGAGAACCATGTCAGCGCGGATCCCTTGACCGGCGTTAACACCAAGGTCAGCGGCAGACCTCCTTGGCGTGGAACGCGGACGGCGCCATCCTTTGATCGACCCCCCTGCATACAGGCGGCCATCAACTGACGCAGGGTCGCCCCCATCGGATCAACAAAGGTCGTCATGCTGCCCGGCATGCGTTTTAGAATGCCGGCCCGCTCAAAAACACCGACTGCGAGTTCGGAGGCGTCAAGCACATGCGCCTCCTGGTCCAGGATCATCAGCCCGAAGGTGGCGCGGGCGAAAGTTTGCCGCAGCACTTCGGTACGCACGCCTGCCAGTGCCAGGCGGTCCTTGATTTTCAGCGCACGCCTTAGGTGCGGGGCACACTTCTGCATGAGCGCACGATCCTCATGATCGAAAGGCTGTCGATCAGGCCGACCATGCAGAGCGAGGTATGTTTGTCGCCGCGGTGATTCGTGCAGCCAGGTACCGATCCCCCAAGGGACTTCGTTCCGAAGGAGGAACTCTTTGTAGAACTCAGAACGCTTGAAGGCACATGGTGGTGGGTCGTGACCATATCCCTCCTCCCGGAGTATCGTTCCGGTGGTTGGATCAATGGAGATGCAATACGGACCGATAGCTCGCATCAGGAGGCCAAGCTGAGCCATGGCCAGCGACCAGGCCTGCTCGTCCAATACCCCGGCGTAGAGGTTGTCGAGAAACTTCAAGGTAAGCTGGTACTGGTCCCGCATAGCGCCCCTTCGTGTGGGCATTGTGAGTCGCTTGCGACGAAACTTGGGTGCCGCTTACAGGTCCCTGCGTCCTACGGCTACAGGCAGCGCCTTGAATAGGAGCGGCGTGCCGACGGCACGGCGGATGCGCCCCAAAGCATCCCCACGTGAGACATCCCTAGCACACGCCCCATTGCTGGAGCAATGATCGGGCCTGGCGGTAGCGAAGCCTCACGCCCACTGGAGAGCTTCAGCCTGTTCCACGGCTTCGGGACGTGACCTCTGAACGAAGTGAGGGCTCGCGAGGCCAGGAAATCCGGATATTGGCGACGATTTCAGTCGCTTGCGATTTCGGAGCGACCCGCAGTGAACCCGTTGGCAATGACCGACCATTACCAACAAACCTATACAATCTAACTGCTGTTAATGGGGTGTTTTTCCCATATGTGGTGATTTGGATGCTGCACTGCCCTGTGGCTATTCCGCGTGCGGCTGGCGTGTGATGTGTACATTTCCCTCGCCCACACATGGCGGACAGGGTTCCGGCGGCAAGGCGGACAGTTTTGGGGTTGGGCGCGGAACGCTGTCCGCGATGCCGGAATGCTGTCCGCCATGGG
>JBLRXE010000506.1:0-1957 GCA_047920895.1 Roseovarius sp. | reverse complement strand
CCGCGATCAACTCGGCCACCTTCACGCCCTCATGGCTTGCCTTATGCGCCAGCCACGGCGCGCCCGCGATATCGCCAATCGCATAGAGACCCTCCACCCCGGTGCGGCAATATTCATCCGTCACCACATGGGTGCGGTCGATCTTGACGCCCAGCGCCTCAAGGCCCAGCCCCTCGACATTGCCGACGATCCCCACGGCAGAAATCACCGTGTCAAATTCGTGCTGCTCGACCTTGCCACCCACCTCGATATGCGCGGTGACTTTGCCCTTGCCCCGGTCCAATTGCTTGACCATGGCCTTTTCCATGATCTTCATGCCCTGCTTGGTAAAGGATTTCTTGGCAAAGGCGGAAATCTCGGCATCCTCGACCGGCAGGATACGCTCCATCACCTCGACCACGGTGGTCTCGCTCCCCAGCGTGTTGTAGAAACTGGCAAATTCGATTCCGATGGCACCCGACCCGATCACCAACAACTTCTTTGGCATCCGCTGCGGCACCAGCGCGTGCTTGTAGGTCCACACCAGATCGCCATCGGCCTCCAGCCCCGGCAATTCGCGCGCCCGCGCGCCGGTGGCCAGAATGATATGCTTGGCCTCCAACTCCTCAACACCTTTCTCGGTCTTGACGCTGACGCGGCCCTTGGCGGGCAATGTCGCGGCCCCCATCACCACCGTGACCTTGTTCTTCTTCATCAGATGGGCCACACCGCCGCTCAACTGCTTGGCCACCCCGCGTGAGCGTTTGACCACCGCATCGAGATCATAACCGATCCCCTCGGCCTTCAGCCCGAATTCCTTGGCACGGTGCATCAGGTGAAACACCTCGGACGAACGCAGCATCGCCTTGGTCGGGATACAGCCCCAGTTGAGGCAAATGCCCCCCATGTGCTCGCGCTCGACGATGGCCACCTTGAGGCCAAGCTGCGCGCCGCGAATGGCGGCCACATAACCCCCCGGCCCGGCCCCGATTACGATCATGTCAAAGCTTTGCGGTGCCATCTGGCCCTCCGTTTCCAAATTTAGTTTGCCATTAAACTATTTCTGCCCCCCTCGCAACGCAACATGATTGACCGACTGAACAAACATTCGTCAGGCGTGTCTTTCCGGCAATTCGGAGCGCATGGGATTCTCGCCTCACGCCGCCTTCATGATCCGGCGCAGGGTGCCGCCATAGCCGCCCTCGGCCTCGAACGCCTGCTCCAGAACGGTTGACCGCCGCTCCAACGCCGCATTGCGATAGGGAAAGCGACCAAATTGCCGGATCACCTCGCGATGCGCCCGCGCATGGATCAGGTTCTCGGCGCCGTGCAACGGCATCCGCTCACACATCAGGCGCACGCAACGCTCCTGATCGCAGAGGTTCTCGGAATGCATCAAGGGCAGGTAAAAGAACTGCCGCGCCGGCTCGTCAATCCGCATGTCCCAGCCGCGGTTGATCGCCACCTTGCCCGCCGCCAACGCCTGCTGATCGGTGGCAAAGGCATCCGCCTCACCCCGGAACATGTTGCGCGGGAACTGATCGGTCAGGATCACATAGGCCAGCATGCCGGTCGGATAGGTCAGCCACAGACCATGGCCCCCCTCGCGCGCGGCCTCCCATCCGGCCCCAAACCGCTCCCGCACCTCCGCATCAAGCGCCTCGGATGTCTTGTACCACCCCGCCGGTCCGACCTCATCCAGCCAGAACCGCAACACGTCCTCGGGTGTGACCATAGGAAAACTCCTCAATAGCCTATGATGGTTTTATGACGGTAACGGGAATTATCCCCGCGCCACAGTAACATAATCCTACAGAAGGGACATAATTTTCAGATTTCAATCCTCTTTTGCCTCTTGCGCGGTCTCAATGGCATATTCTTGCGCAAATTCGACCGCCATGGGCGAAGATGACGGCGAAACCGGCATATAACGGTCGGTTTCGCGCACCGCAGGGGCGGCGCGCTGCGTCATGCGATA
>JBLRXE010000505.1:0-1958 GCA_047920895.1 Roseovarius sp. | reverse complement strand
GGCCAGCGAGAGCGTCAGTTCCAGATCGTCCATTTCTCCGTGACAGACGAGAACGCCGGGCGCGAAATCCTCGATGAAGTGGCCCATGGCATGCGAATCGCCGGGAGCGATGCGCCCATACACAAACCCGTATCGCGTCACCATATTTAGCAGCGGATACACGCCGGTGCGGCGCGTTCGACCCGGAATGAACTTGAATTTCCATCGCGCATTGACCGCGGCTTCCTGTTCTTTCACATGGCCTGAACCAAGCGTCGCGATCCATCCGTTGAGTCGCTTCGTCTTGAAGCACTCGGCCAGGAAACGTCCGTCGTCGAGCACGTATTCGGCGGATGCGGGCTGATTGCTCTCATGGAGTTCCAGCAGAACCAAGGCCGCCTCCAGGGCCCTGATCGGGTCCGAGTTCAGGCCGGTCCTGACTTGCTCGCGCACGGCTTGGGGGTCGATCTCCCTGCCGTAGACCGCCATACACAAGGGGAGCGGATAACGCACTGACGGTAATCTCGTGAACGCCAGCCCTTCCGTCATGGTCAGTAACTCGGTGAGTCCGCGCCCAAGAACAGATTCGGCCGGCGGCGTCAAGCGAACCCCTGAACCGTGTGAATGATCTTTCCGGCCGTGCTGTTTCATAGCCTTCTCGCTTCTCTTTGCCGTGTTCATTCTCGTTTCCTTTACCCTGTCGTCATTACGTCGCCGCCGCGAAATCGCGCAGGCGTTGAGAGAGTGTCCGCCCCAGTGCTTTGGCCTGCTCAATCTTCTCGGGCTGCTTGTCCAGGTTTGGCGTAATCTCCGGCGTGATTTTCGTGCCGGGACCGAAGAACATGTAAATGGCGCCGACCTTGCAGGTCTCGCCGTAACCGCATGTAAAGCAGGATGCCGGACCTTGTGCCGAGACAGTCCCGACGCACTCGATCTGGTTGTACTGGAAGAAGTTTCCGATATTGGCCACAACGGGCTCTCCGTCGCTTCCGCCAATCCCCACGGCAACGCCGAGTTTACCGGCCACGGCTTTCCCCTCCTGGTGCCGGAACTGGTAAAACCGTTCGAGAAACGTGTGCGTCAGTCCATTCAGCATCGCGTAGTAGTTCGCCCCGCCGATCACATAGGCATCCGCCTCCACGAGCTTCGGCCGTAACCCGGCCATATCATCCTTGACCTTGCAGACATTGTCCTTTGCGCACCCCATGCAGGCGATACATGCTCCGATCTGTTTGCCGGAGAGCGAGACAAACTCCGTCTCACACCCTTCGACACCGTTCAACACAGCCTGCACAAGCTGATCAGTTGTTGCCCCTGCCCGTGGACTCCCGCTAATTCCCAGCACCTTCATCGCGTATCCCTTTGGTTCGTTGTTCGTTCATCACACACCAAACATCACACTTCAACCATCCCCCTTCAAGCTTCAAACATCAACCTTCGCCTTTAGTGCCTTGCGCGCCACCCGCGTCACGTACAGCGTAACCAGCACCGTCGCCACCAGCCCCACAACCCGTAAGATCGTCTGCGCCATACCACCACCTTCCTGCACGTCGGCCCCCAGCCGCGCCAGCGAGCCAAGATATACATACATGACCGTCCCCGGCATCATCCCGATCCAGGAAGCAAAAAAATAATCGCGCAACGACACTTTGGTCAGCCCATAGGCATAATTCAGCAGCGTGAAAGGAAACACCGGCGAGAGCCGCGTCAACCCCACAATTTTCCAGCCCTCGCGACCGACCGCCGCATCGATCGCCGCAAACTTTTCGTTTTGCTCGATCTTCTTTGCCACCCAGTCACGCGCCAGATAGCGCCCGACCAGAAAGGCTGCCGTTGCCCCCAACGTGGAGGCGACCGATACCATGATCGAGCCTTTCACCACGCCGAACAAAGCCCCTGCACCCAACGTTAGCGCCGACCCCGGAATAAATAAAACCGTCGCCGCAATGTAGAGCAGCATGAACACAGCCGCCCCCATC
>JBLRXE010000504.1:0-1959 GCA_047920895.1 Roseovarius sp. | reverse complement strand
CGCGCCCCCCCGCCCAACAACCGCACCGTGCGATAACGCTCAATCAGGCTGGCCACGCCAAAGGGCATGCACCCGCTGCTCAGGCCCGTCTCATGCCGATATTCATAATAATGCGCCGCCAGCATCAGCACCGCCTGCGCCAGATCGGCCGGCAGATCGCCCCAGCCTGCACCATAGCCCGCGCGAAACCGGATCTCGGCCAAGCCACCGCGCCCGATCACCGGTAGAAATGTGCCCACGGGCCGCAACACCGGCCGATGCGCATCCTGCTCCAGCCGGTAATGCGCAGGGTCGATCACCTCGACCTCATCCGCCCGGTTGCGCAAACCAAGGCTCAGCACGGCACGCACCGGCGCCACCGGCAAGGCCTGCCCTTCCGCATCCCGCCAATGCGGCAGCGCCCAGAAAAAATCACGCTCCAGCAGAGCCTTGCCGGTGCGCCCCTCGATCGCCGCCAGCGCCGCGCGCAGAAAACTCTCCAGAACCGGATCCTGGATATCATCATCGGCAAACCCCGTGCCCAGCCGCAAATGCGCCTTGAACTCCGCCAGCGGCAGCGCGGCCGGAGGCACCGCAGTTTCTTCGATTAACATCATGGACCTACTCCATAAATCCCGGACCCCTCCGGTGGTTCAGGCACGCACCATTCCGCGTTGCACGGACGGAGGGGACAGTTGGACAACGCCTCGCCCGAACGGCACGCGCCCCGAGGCAAGGGGATCACCCCCCGCCCCGTCGCCGCGTCCTCAGGAGACGGCGAATTTCAAAAGCTTGATCGCCTTGAAATCGGACACATCACCGCCCACGCGCTTGGTCGCATAGAACAGGACATGCGGCTTGGCGCTGTAGGGATCGCGCAACACCCGCAGATCAGGGCGCTCGGCCACGGTATAGCCTGCGTGAAAATCACCAAAGGCGATGGCATTGGCCCCCGTCGCAATGTCGGGCATATCCTCGGCGATCAGCACCGGATAGCCCATCAGCCGCGCAGGCTCTCCGGCCGCCAGACCATCCGACCACAGGAACCGCCCATCGGCATCCTTCATCTTGCGAACGGTGCCTGCGGTCTTGGAATTCATCACGAAGGTGCCATTGGCGCGGTATTGCGCGCCCAAAGCATAGACCAGATCGACAATCGGATCAGGCCCGGCAATCGCCCCGGCAACCCCGGTGGGCACATAGCCCAGATTGCCCCAGACCCAGACATCATTGTCTACGCTCGGATGCGTCAGAAACCCGCGCGGCTTGTCCACCCCATCGCCCGAAACAAAGGACGCCGCCTCGGCGCGCGCGAACTTGTCGGCGATGCGCCCCGCAAGCCAGCCCTCGACGTCAAAGGCGCTATCATCCAGCAACCGCTGGCTGGCCTTGGGCAACGCGCTCAACTCATGCAGCGGGATGCTGATCCGGTCGATCACCGGCGTGTCGGTCTCGGACACCGTGCCGCTTTCTGTGGCCCAGCCATGGCCCACATCGGTGTGGTCCACCAGCACGTCAAAGCTGGTGGCCTCGACCGCCACCACATTGGCAACCGCCCGGATGGACGCCGTCGTGCTCAACACCGAACGGATCGTCTCGGCGGTCTGCGGATCAACCAGATAACCGCCTTCCCCCGCAATCGCGGTATTGAGCGCCTTGCCCTCCAATTCGAGGCCGCGCAGCCCGTCATCGTCACCGCCGCGCAAATAGGCGTCAAACGCCTTGCGATGCGGTGCCGACCCGTCCGAGGTCGCGCAGAGATGGGGGCGCGCAAGCGCGATGGATTTGCGTTCAAACATGGTCATTTTCTCTTCTTGCTGTTGCAGTCGGTTGTGAATTTCGGCCCGAAAGCCGCTGAATTCGCTCAGAAACCCCGCCACTGCGGATTTCACCTCGGCCACCGGAGACAGATCTTCCCCGGCCCGAGCCTTTGCTTGGGTCATCATCATTCCATCCTTCAGGTTTGGGTCGTCGTCGGGC
>JBLRXE010000503.1:0-1983 GCA_047920895.1 Roseovarius sp. | reverse complement strand
GGCCTGACCCGAGGGTTCCTAGCCGCAATTGATCCTCGGGACAAGCCCGAGGATGACAGCCCGCTGGTGGAATCGCTTTTGCAATCGCGCCAATTCGGCCATGTTGCGCGCCATATGCCCTCTCACAGGCCGAAACATGCAAAAAATCATCGTCTTCACAGATATCCACCTTGTGCCCGAGGGCGAGACCATCATCGGCCTTGACCCTTTCGCGCGCTTCACCCGAGGGCTTGCCCATGCGCTGACATGGCACCCCGATGCCGCGCGGATCGTGCTCTGTGGCGACCTGACCCATCGGGCAGCGCCAGAGGAATACGCCCGCCTATGCGCGGCGTTGGCGGATTGCCCCCTGCCCGTCTCACTCATGCTGGGCAATCACGACCGGCGCGCGCCCTTCCTTGCCGCCTTTCCCGAGGCGGCGCGGATGGAGACGGGCCATATCCAGCATCACGCCGATATCGGGGCGCATCGGCTGCTCTGTCTCGACACGCTGGATGAGACGGCGCCGGATCTGCACTCGGGCTGGCTCTGCCCCGCGCGGCTCGACTGGCTGGAACAGCGTCTGGCCGAGGCGGGCGCGCGGCCGGTGATCGTCTTTACCCATCATCCGCCCATCGACACGGGCTTTGCCGGGATGGATGCGATCGGCCTGCGCAACCGGGCCGAGTTCATCGCACGGCTCAAGGCGGCGGGCACTGTCGTGCAGATCGTGTCGGGTCATGTCCACCGCACGGTGCTTGGGTCGGCGGGGGGCATTGCCACCGCCATCCTCAAAAGTCCCTGCCACCAGATGCCGATGCTCTTCGACGCCGAGGACAGCAGCCTCTCGATTGACGAGCCGGGTGCCTATGGCCTCCTGCTGCTGACCGAGACAGGCGTGATCGTGCACACCGAGGATTTCACCCTGCCCGAGACCGACGCGCGCACCTATCCCTGATACCGGATTGTCACGAAAGATTTGCCCTCCGGGAAAAAAGCGCCATGATCGGGATCTATCGAAATCCGGTGCGCCCGCCGCGCCGGAAAAGGGAGGAGTAATCATGTGCCGCATATTCGCCGGGCAGAACCCGGACCGCTACACGCAGGAAACCCGCCGGATGCGCCTGAACGGCCAGAGCACGAGCATAAGGCTGGAAAAATCGTTCTGGGGTATTCTCGACGAAATCGCCGAGAGCGAGGGGCTGACGACACCCGCCTTTGTGTCGAAACTGCACGCCGAAGTGCTGGAACTGCACGGAGAACCGGCCAATTTCACCTCGCTTCTGCGCTGCACCTGCCTTGTGCATCTGGAAAACCCGCTTGAGGCGGGCGCGCGGCAGATGGCGGCGGAATGAGACAAATCCGGGCGTAGTAACCCCTTACTACCCGCCTGCCCCGCGCATTGGTAAACTCTCCGAACCAGTTGCAACATCCGGAGGGCAGGCATGGCCAAAGCCATTCACAGCATGATTCGCGTTCTCGACGAGGGGCGCTCGCTCGATTTCTACCGGCGCGGCTTTGGCCTTGATGTGGCGCAGCGGCTCGATTTCGAGAAATTCACGCTGCTCTACCTTTCCAATGCCGAGTCTGCGTTCGAGCTGGAGCTGACCGTCAACAAGGGCCGCACCGAGCCTTATGACCTTGGCGACGGCTATGGCCATATCGCCTTTGTTGTCGAGGATCTGGAAGCCGAGCACGCACGCTTCACGGCCGAGGGGCTGAACCCGCGCAAGATCGTGGCGTTTGCCCCTGATGGCGAGGTGATCGCCAAGTTCTTCTTCGTGGCCGACCCCGACGGCTACGAGATCGAGGTGCTGGAGCGCGGAGGGCGCTACCAGTGAACAACCCGGCGCGGCCCCATGGGTCGCGCCGTTTTCTTTGGGAGGAGAAAACATGACGCAGACAATCGCCCGCAAGGGCATGACACGGCGCGACCTGCTCGCGCGCTCGATGGCGGCGGGGGCGTCGCTTGTGGTGGGTGCGGGCTTCGTCGCCGGGGCCAAC
>JBLRXE010000502.1:0-1987 GCA_047920895.1 Roseovarius sp. | reverse complement strand
GTCGGCTGCCTTCATGCCTTGGCCCCATGGTCCTTGTCCAGAGGCGAGAGGCGGGCAACCCTCTGGCCAAGCGCGCGGCAATGCCCGATAACGCGGGCTATGACGCCCGATCTTCCCATCCAAGAGGCCATTCCGGCCCTCATCGACGGCCTGCGCGCGCGCGGGCGTGCCGTGCTTCAGGCCCCGCCCGGTGCAGGCAAAACCACGGTTGTGCCGCTCGAGATGCTGCGCGCGGGGCTGACGGGGGGGCGTATCTTGATGCTGGAGCCGCGCCGCCTTGCCGCCCGCGCCGCAGCCGAGCGGATGGCGCAGAGCCTTGGGGAAAATCCCGGTGAAACAGTGGGTTACAGAGTGCGCGGCGAGGCGCGCGTGGGGCCGCAGACCCGGATCGAGGTGGTGACAGAGGGGATATTGACCCGCATGATCCAATCCGATCCCGAGTTGCGCGGCGTGGGGGCGGTGATCTTTGACGAATTTCACGAACGCTCGCTCAATGCCGATCTGGGATTGGCGCTCTGTCTCGAGGTGGCGGGGGCGCTGCGCGAGGATCTGATCCTGTTGGTCATGTCCGCCACGCTCGATGCAGCCCCGGTGGCGCAGCTTATGGGCGATGTGCCGGTTATCACCTCGTCGGGGCGCAGCTATCCGGTCGAGATCCGCTGGCGCGACCGCCCCCGGCCCAAGACGCGGCGGTTCGAGGAGGCGCTGGCCGATCTGGTGGCTGAGGCCGTGACCGAGACCACGGGCGGTGTTCTCGTCTTTCTGCCCGGCGAGGGCGAAATTCGCCGTCTTGAGGCGCTCTTGCGCCCGCGCTTGCCGGACGATTGCCATTTGCGCCCGCTCTTTGGAGCGATGGAGTTTGCCGCGCAGCGCGCCGCGATTGCGCCGACACGGGCGGGGCGCAAGATCGTGCTGGCGACGTCGATTGCCGAAACCTCGCTCACCATCGAGGATATTCGCGTGGTGATTGACGGAGGCCTTGCGCGGCGCGCGCGGTTCGATCCCGGCTCTGGTATGTCGCGGCTGGTGACAGAGCCGGTGACGCGCGCCGAGGCGACGCAGCGCGCGGGGCGCGCGGGGCGTGTGGCCGAGGGGCGCTGCTACCGGCTCTGGACACGCGGCGAAGAGGGCGCCTTGCAGGCCTTTGCCCCGGCGGAAATCGAGGCGGCGGATCTGACGGGGCTGGCGCTCGAACTGGCGCTCTGGGGGGCAACGCCGGAGGATCTGCCGCTGCTGACCCTGCCCAATCCGGGGGCCTATGCCGAGGCGCGGGCGCTGTTGGAACTCTTGGGTGCGCTGGATGCCACGGGCCGCATCACCCCGCATGGCAAGGTGCTGGCGGGGCTGCCGTTGCATCCGCGTCTGGCGCATATGCTGGCCTCTGCGGGGCCATTGGCGGCGACGCTGGCGGCGCTTTTGGCCGAACGTGATCCGCTGGGGCGCGGCGCGCCTGTCGATCTGGCGCTGCGCCTGAGTGCCGTGCGCGACCTGCGCAGCTTTGAGGCGCGCCATGTCCATGCGGTCAATCGCGGCCCGGTGGAGCGGATCAAGATCGAGGCGCGGCGTCTTGCGGCGCAGACAAAGGGCGCAGGGCAGAGCGCGCGCAGCGATGCCGAATGCGCGGCCCTTGCCTATCCCGACCGGATCGGTCTGCGCCGCAAGGGTGCGGCACCGCGTTATGTGCTCTCGGGGGGCAAGGGCGCCATTCTGCCCGAGAGCGACCCGATGGCGCAGACCCGGTTGATCGTTGCCACCGATCTCGATGGCGACCCGCGCGAGGCGCGCATCCGGCAGGCCATCGCGATTTCCGAGACGGAAATTCGCGGGCTCTTTGCGGACCGGATCGCGTGGCAGGATGTCTGCCTCTGGGATCGGCGCGAGCGGCGGGTGGTGGCCCGCAAACAGGAACGGTTTGGTGCGCTCGTGCTCGATGATCGCCATTGGACGGATGCGCCAGAGGATCGCATTGCCCGCGCCATGCTGGACG
>JBLRXE010000501.1:0-1988 GCA_047920895.1 Roseovarius sp. | reverse complement strand
GGGGCAACTGGCGATGTGCAGTCGCTTTTCCGCCAACCGTTTCTGGGCGCAGGCGGCCGAGACACGGGCGACCTGGTTCTCGGCGGTGCCCACCATCATCTCGCATCTGTTGCATGGCGCGGCCGCGCCCGATCCCGAAACCCGTGCGCGACTGCGTTTCGGCCGCTCGGCATCCGCTCCGCTGCCGGTCGAAGTGCATTCCGCCTTCGAGGCGCGCTTTGATGTCCCCATCATCGAGACCATGGGTCTGACCGAGACCGCGGCGCAGATCCTTTCGAACCCGCTGCCGCCGGGAAAGCGCAAGATCGGCTCTCCAGGCATCGCCATCGGCAACCGCGCCGATGTGGCCGGGCCGGACATGCGCCCGTTGCCGCCGGGCGAGGAGGGCGAGATCATCGTCCGCGGCCCCAACGTGATGTTGGAATACCTGCACAACCCGGAAGCCACGCGCGAGAGTTTCACCCCCGACGGCTGGCTGCGCACCGGCGATCTGGGACGCCGCGACGCGGAGGGCTATTTCTTTGTCACTGGACGGCTCAAGGAACTGATCATCAAGGGCGGCGAGAACATAGCCCCGCGTGAGATCGACGATGTGCTCTATACCCATCCGGACGTGGTCGAGGCCGCGGCGTTCGCCTGCCCTTGCGTGCGCTACGGCGAGCGGGTCGAGGCTGCGGTGACGCTGCGCGCGGGCTCCTCCTTGACGCAGGAGGCGCTGCTGGAGATGTGCCGCGCGCGGTTGGGGGCGTTCAAATCCCCTGACCACGTGCATGTTCTACCGGAGTTGCCCAAAGGCCCTTCGGGCAAGATCCAGCGCGGCCGGCTCTCTGAAATGCTGGCCCCCGATCCTGACCGTGGCCTAAGAGACGGGGCTTAGCCCGAGGATGTGCCTTGCCTCTGCGGGTGTGGCTACAGGACGCTCGTATTGCGTACAAAGCTCGGCGGTTCGCGCCACAAGTGCCGCATTGGAGGACGCGAGCCTATCCTTGTCCAGTCGAACATTGTCTTCGAACCCGGTGCGGCAATGACCCCCTTGCGCTATGCTCCATTCATTGGTCACGATCTGTGCGGGGCCGATCCCGGCCGCACACCATTCCGCGTCCGGCACGAGGCGGTTGACGGTGCGGATGTAGAACTCGAACACGTCGCGGTCGACCGGCATGGCGTTCTTCACCCCCATTACGAACTGGATATAGAGGCTACCCGGAATCCGCCCGTCCCGGTTCATCTCAACCGCCTTGAAGATATGGCTAAGATCAAACGCCTCAATCTCTGGCTTGATGCGATAGGTGCACATTTCCGAGGCCAGCCAGTCGATCAACTCTGGCGCATTCTCGTAGATGCGTCCTGGGAAGTTGTTGGAGCCGGTGGTTAGCGAGGCCATGTCGGGGCAAAGCGAAAGCATCGCGCCGCGTTCCCGCCCCGCCGCCGTCCGTCCACCCGTCGAAAACTGGATAATCATGCCGGGACAATGCTTTTCCAACCCTTCTTTGAGGCGGGCGAATTTCTCCGGGTCGCTGGTGGGGGTCTCGTCGTCGTTGCGGACGTGACAATGTGCGATGCTGGCCCCGGCCTCAAAAGCTTCTTGGGTAGACTCGATCTGTTCTGAGATCGTGATCGGCACGGCTGGATTGTCCTTCTTGCGGGGTACGGCACCGGTCATGGCAATACAGATGATGCAGGGCTTGGTCATGGTTTTCCCCTCTGTCTAAAGGTCGATTTCGGGCCGCGTCTCGCGAAACGCCTCGAGATCACGACACCGCAATGCCAGATCGCGCAGCGCGGGAAACGGGCCGAGATCGACCAGATCGCTCATCGCGAACTCGAGAAAATCATAGGCGACGACGGATGAGATCACCGCTTGCGATACAGCCTTGGGCGGGGTGGCTAGCGCGGTGTTCAACCATTCAAGGCCCGACATGACCTGCCCGATATTGTGCTCGACCCATGGGGCGTGGATCTTGTCGTCGGGTCGCATCATGCGCTCG
>JBLRXE010000500.1:0-1988 GCA_047920895.1 Roseovarius sp. | reverse complement strand
CTGGCGGGCGCTGCAGCAGCGCCTCCGCGGCGACAGCCAAATCTACTACCGGCGCCGGACGCGCAATGAGGGACGCAAGGCCGGCAATATCGCCGAATTCCTGCACGGCCCGCAGGGGGCAAGCGACCTCTTCCTGCCGCTCGACGCCGATAGCGAAATGGGCGCCGAGACCGTCTTTCGCCTGATCCGCGTGATGCAGGCCAGCCCCGAAATCGGCATGTTGCAGAGCCTCGTCACCGGCCTGCCCGCGCAGAGCTTCTTCACCCGCGCCTTTCAGTTCGGCATGCGCCACGGCATGCGCGCCTACACCCTCGGCGCCGCGTGGTGGCAGGGCGATTGCGGCCCCAACTGGGGGCACAACATCGTGATCCGCACCGCGCCCTTCCGCGACCATTGCATGTTGCCGGTGCTTGCCGGGCGCGGCCCCCTCTCGGGCGCGATCCTCAGCCACGATCAGGTCGAGGCGGTCTTGATGCGCCGCGCCGGATACGAGGTGCGCGTGCTGGCCGAGGAATCCGAAAGCTATGAGGAAAATCCCCCCAGCCTTGTGGATTTCATCCGCCGCGAACTCCGCTGGATGAATGGCAACATGCAGTATTTCAAACTACTCTCGATGCCCGGCCTCAAACCCGTGAGCCGCCTGCAACTGGTGCTGGCGATCCTCATGTATATCAGCGCCCCGGCGTGGATTGCCTTCATCCTGATCGGGGCCACGCTTGCCGCCACCATGGATCACCTCAGCGCCGTGCCACTGGGGCCGGGCCTCACCCTCTTTGCCGTGCTCCTGTCGCTCAGCCTCAGCCCCAAACTCATGGGGCTGGCGCAGGTGCTGGCCTCGCCCGCCCGCTCTGCGGCCTATGGCGGGCACGCGCGCGTGCTCTCGGGCGGGCTTGTCGAAATCCTCTTTTCCATGCTCATCGCGCCCGTGGTGGCGGTAGCGCTCACGCAATTCGCCATCGGTCTGATCTTCGGCCAGCGCATCGGCTGGAGCGCGCAACAGCGCAGCCGCGACCGCCTCGAATGGGTTGAGGCTGCGCGCGTGCTCTGGCCGCAAACCCTGCTTGGCGGCGCACTGTGCCTCTGGTTCTGGCTTCAGGCCCCTTGGGCGCTGATCTTCGGCGCGCCGGTGCTGCTGGCGCTCACCCTCTCGATCCCGGTGGCGGTGCTCAGCACCCTGCCCCGCCTCAGCCGCTGGTCGCAGACCACCGGCCTTTTCGACATCCCCGAGGATCGCCGCCCCACCCTGCAAAACCAGACCATCCACGCCAACACCGCCTGACACGGGAGACACCGCATGACCGCTTTCAGACTGACAGCCCTCGGCGCAACGCTGGCCCTTGGGCTCACCCCGCCCGCAACCGCCGAACCCGCCACTTGGCAGATCGACCCCGAACATGCGGTCGTGGCCTTCACCATCCTGCACGCAGGCTATGCCAAGGTTCTGGGCCGGTTTTCCGACGTCGAAGGCAGCTTTGTCTATGACCCGGAAACGCAGGAACTGGGCGCCGTGACCGCCCGCATCGGCACCGCCAGCGTCGATACCGACCACGAGAAACGTGACACTCACGTCCGCTCCGCCGATTTCCTCGATGCAGGCGCCCATCCCGCCATCACCTTCACCGCCACCAGCAGCACGCCCACCTCCGAGACCACCGGCACCGTCACCGGCGATCTCACGATCCGGGGCATCACCCAGCCCGTGACCCTCGACGTCACCCTGAACAAACGCGCCGATTACCCCTGTTGCCATGGCAAGGATACACTCGGCATCTCCGCCCGTGCCGAAATCCTGCGCAGCGATTTCGGCAGCACCTATGCCCTGCCCGATTTCGTGGGCGATGCGGTCAGCATCATTCTCGAATTCGAGGCGATCCGCGCCGAGTGATCCGCACCCGCAATGATTTTGTGACAGAGTCCGATTCAAGACCTGCTTTGACCGAATTCGATATAGCATAGCCGCTTTTTTTCCCCGAAATTGGGGCAAAGGA
>JBLRXE010000499.1:0-1991 GCA_047920895.1 Roseovarius sp. | reverse complement strand
CCACCGGGTGCATGCCGGAGCAGCGGTTGACCAGCGTCATTCGCCCGCCATGATCAATGTCCAGCTGCGAGGAGCAGCGGACTTCACCCGTCAGGCTCAATCCCGAGGTTGAAAGGGTGACTTGTGACAGACTGTCGCCCCGGAATGCGGCTGGCAGGTCGATCTGGTCGGCCGTGGGCGCCGGAAGGTCGGGGGTTACGGGCGGTGGCGGGGCGCTGTGGGCGACCGGATAGACCCCGGTTGCCACGGTTTCGCCCATAGCGGCCAGATGCAGGATCACTGCACCGATATCGCCGGTTCCGACCAGCGTCATTTCCAGCACCTGCCCTGTTGCCAGCACGGGTTGTGGCGCAGCGCTACCCCAGGCGACGCCACTGCCGGGCGGCAGGCGCTGTGCCGACAGATCGGCGCGAAACGCGGGGATCGGGGCGGGGCCGGTATTGGTGATGCGGATGTGAAAGGCGGTCATGTCGGGGCCCAGCACCTCGGTGCGGATCAGATCAACCGACACCATGCCGGGTTGTGGATCTGGCAGCGGAGGCAGCAGCGTGGCGTCTGACTGGGCGACGAGGGCGGCCTCCAGAGCAGCGCGGGCCGCCGATGCAGCCTCGGTCGCGGCGGCGAGTGCCGCTTCTTGCACGCGCAGGGCGGCGGCGGCGGCATCTGCCGCGTCGGAATCCACTGCGGCCTGTGCCTCTGCCCGTGCCGCATCGGCCTCTCGTTCTGCCTCGCGGCGGGCGAATTCGGCGCGCATGACATCGTTCATCCAAATCAGCGCCTCGCGCTGGCCCAAGGCCTCGGCTGCGGCCCGCGTCAGTTCGGCGTCCAGCGCCGCCGCCAGGCCCTCGGGCGTGCGGTCGGCACCTTCAAGGCCAAACCGGCGATAGCCTAGTTCAAGGTCGCGCATCGCCACCATCAGGTGATAGGCGCGGTTTTCGTAATAGGCGACTGACATCGGCGCTTCGGTCCCGCCATCGAGGTCGCGCAGCCACAGCGCCACTGGCCGGATGCGGATATCCAGCACCGGCCCCAGGAACCCCTCGTCCATCGCCGCGCGGTAACTGTGCGGCCATGCGGCCAGGCCGGTCAGCCCGCCCAGCCGGTCAAATTCAGCCTGCAGTCGGGCCTCACCCATCCATTCATGCGTTGCCCGGCCCAGCGTTTGGCCCAGTTCAACCGCCGTAAGAAAGGCCGCCGCACTCGACCCGGCGAACCGAGTGATCGCCTGCGTGGCCAGATAGTCGCGGGCATGACGCGTGGCCTCGATCACATTTCCCTCGAGCAAAGCCGAAGCAATCTGGGCCTGCTGCAATTCGCTCATCCCTCGCAGGCCGGTGACGCCGCCGGTGAACACGGTCAGGAACGCATCAACCATCTGAATGTCGGCGGCAATCGCGGTTCCGCGGTCAGCGGCGGGACTGTCGAAACGCCCGCCCGCTGCCCCTTGAGAAAAGACGGGAGAACCGGCAAGCACCAGCGCAAGCACGGTCGCGACCATGCAGGCAAGGCCGTTGCGGTTGCAAGAAAGAAGCGCAAATCGGGTCAGGGGCCATCCCTCCACGGCCGCCCTTGGCCGATTAATGATCACCTCTCGAGTCTGCATCAAACAGGAACGGGCTGCCTTGACGTGCATCAAGCCCGCACCTCGCCTGCCCGTCAGGGTGCGTGGCGCAGGATGCGCCGCAGCGACGCCCGCACCGACAACAACAGACGGGGTTGGATTACGCCGCCTATACTCATCCGGGGAAATTGCTGCGCTTGGTGTCGAGCGACCGATCAGGAGAGTGCTACCTTGCGGCAAGAGCGCACGGCAACTGACCGCTAAGGGGCCAAGGACGAAGCCGCTCCGCGGCATGCCCCGCCTCGCGCAGTTGGCTGGCTGGCCGGTCTAAGATCTTCGTGACGTCTACCGGGACAAAACTTAAGCGTTTTTGTCCCGGACAATTACCACGGTTTCTGTCCTGCGCCTTAGAAGCTGCCTTTGACCATAC
>JBLRXE010000498.1:0-1992 GCA_047920895.1 Roseovarius sp. | reverse complement strand
TCCCGGCTCGGGCAATTTCGCCGGCTGTGATGGGCAGATGTGGCGACATCGACGGCGTGTGAATCGAGCCCGTGAGCGCGCAAGTGATGATGATCTCGCGCATTACACGGCTTGCTCCAGCACGGGGCGGATTTCCTTGGTAAACTCTGCCAGCGAGGCATCCAGCATTTCGGTGATCTCGTCCAGATGCGTTTCGGTCACAATCATCGGCGGGGCGACGATGATGTGGTCTCCTTCCAGCCCGTCACGGGTGCGGCGGGAATAGACGATCAGCCCCTTGCCATAGGCGATCTGAACAAAGCGGTCGAAGGCCCGCAAGCTCTTGGGCAAGGGCACCTTGGTGCCGCGATCCGTCATGAATTCGAACGCGGTCAGCAGCCCCTTGCCGCGCACGTCGCCGATGATGGCATAGCGCTGCATCAGGCCGCGCAGGCGCTCTTGCAGGCGCTCGCCCATGCGCGCGGCGTTGCCCACCAGATCCATCCGCTCGATCTCGTCGATCACTGCGAGACCGGCGGCGCAGGCCAGCGGATTGCCTGCATAGGTAAAGCCATGCAGAAAGCCGCCCGCATCCAAAACCGGCTCGACCAGCCGCTCATGCGCCACCATCGCACCGAGCGGCACATAGCCAGCGGCAAAGCCCTTGGACATGACGAGGATATCGGGGGCGAGGTTCCAATGCTCTGAGGCGAGGAATTTGCCGGTGCGCCCCGCCCCGGTCATCACCTCGTCCAGAATGAAGAGCACGCCGTATTTGCGGCAAATTTCCTGCACCCGCTCCATATAGCCGCGTGGCGGCACCAGTGCCCCGGTCGAGGCACCGCCGATGGGTTCGACCACAAAGGCCAGCACGCTCTCGGGGCCCTCCTCCAGTATCTTGGCCTCGAGCATATCGGCGTAATGGTGGCCTGTCGCCTCAAGGTCGGCGTCCAACCCGTCAAGGTAGGCGCGCGGTGCCGGGATTTTCGGCATCGCCTGCATCATGGGCTCAAAGGGATCGGTCAGCGGCGCATAAGAGGTAATGGCAAGCGCGCCGAGCGTGCAGCCGTGATAGGATGGCGCGCGGCTGATGATCTTCCACCGACTGCCCTGACCAATGGCCAGCGCATATTGCCGCGCCAGTTTCAGGGCGGATTCCACCGCCTCGGACCCCCCCGAAACAAAGAACACGCGGTTGAGCCCCTCAGGGCAGAGGGCTGCGGTCTTGGCGGCGAGTTTCTCTGAGGCTTCGGTCTCGAAATGCAGGCGGTAGCCAAAGGTGGATTTCTCCATCTGACGGCGCATCGCGTCGAGCACATTTTCATTCGAATGGCCGATATTGCAGACCATCGCACCCGATGATCCATCGAGATAGCGCTTGCCATCCACGTCCCACATATAGACGCCGCGCGCCTGATCGAGCACCGGCTTGCGCTCGCGCCCCTGATAGAAAAGATGAGAGGGTTTTACGTTCATTGTCTTATCCCGGTAACGCCGCGCAATCCTGCGGGCGCAAGTGCAGATGGACCGCTGCGCCCACCGCGAATGGGTGATCGTCGATCATATTGATGGCTTGTAATTGTGCCGCCCCGGCGCGCACGAAATACCGCACCGCCTGTCCCTGATAATCCACCGTTTCCACGGTGGCGGGAACAGAAATCACACCCTCGGGTGCCGGGCCTTGCGCGAGCTTCAGCTTTTCGGCGCGCACGACCAGCTTGGCCGGGCCGGTGCCGGTCAGATTGGGGGCCTTGGCGGCAGGCACAGAGATGCGGCCAAAAATGGCATCCTCGACCACGACCGTCGCGCCGTGCTCGATGCACCGCGCCTCAGAGATGTTGGATGCCCCCAGAAAGTTCGCGACAAACTCACTCGCCGGGGTGTTGTAGACCTCTTCAGGCTCTCCCTGCTGCTGGATGAATCCGTCCTTCATCACCACCACCTTGTCGGACATGGACAGCGCCTCTCTCTGGTCATGGGTCACAAAAATCGTGGTCACCCCCAGTACCATCT
>JBLRXE010000497.1:0-1993 GCA_047920895.1 Roseovarius sp. | reverse complement strand
GTTGCACGCCTTTGCCGACGGGGCCATTGCCGATTACAAGGAGGCGCGGAATTTTCCGGCGGTGGATGCCACGTCGAACCTCTCGGAGAACCTGACCTACGGGGAAATCTCGCCGCGACAATGCTGGCATGCGGGGCAGCGGGCGTTGCAGGTGGGGGCCAATGGGGCTGAGCATTGGCTCAAGGAACTGGTCTGGCGCGAGTTTGCCTATCACCTCATGTTTCACACGCCCCATATCCTGAGCGGCAATTGGCGGACCGATTGGGACGCGTTTCCGTGGTCCGATGATGCAGAGCACCCGGAAGTGATGGCGTGGAAACAGGGCCGCACCGGCGAGCCCTTTGTCGATGCCGCGATGCGCGAGATGTATGTGACCGGCAAGATGCACAACCGCGCGCGCATGATCGTGGCCTCCTATCTTACCAAGCACCTCATGACCGATTGGAAGATCGGGCTGAATTGGTTTGCCGACTGTCTGACGGATTGGGACCCGGCGTCGAACGCGATGGGCTGGCAATGGGCGGCGGGCTGTGGCCCGGATGCGGCCCCCTATTTCCGGGTTTTCAACCCCGAAACGCAATTGGACAAGTTCGATCCACAGGGTTCCTATACCCGCCGCTGGATCGCCGAGGGGCAGCGCACCCCGCCCGACACGGCGCTCGATTATTTCAAGGCCATCCCCCGGCACTGGGGGCTTGGCCCCGCGATGGCCTATCCGGGGCGGATTGTCGATCTGGCACGAGGGCGTCAGCGCGCGCTCGAGGCCTACGAAGCGCGGGGGTTTTGACGCATGACCATACTGACCGCAAGATCGGCGCTTGACGCGTCACACAAGGAAGAGAGACCGAGCGCATGATCCTGACCGACACCACCGGCCAGACGGGCCTGCCGCGCTATTTCGCCCGCTGCTTTGGCGTGGCCCGCAATATTGACGCCGGTCGGCTTGACATCCGCCTGCCTGATGGCCGCGTGTTCCGCGCCGAGGGGCCACGCCCCGGCCCGGTGGCGGTTCTCGACATCCACGACACCGAGGTGTTCGCGCGGCTGGTGCGCGAGGGCTATCTGGGTTTTTGCGAGGCTTACCTTGATGGCGATTGGTCCACGCCCGATCTGCAAGCCTTCATGGACCTGCTGAACGATGACAATGACGGGATTTACAACGGCTATCCCGGCCAGCGTGTGGCGCAGATCTACGAGCGCATCCGCTTCTGGTTCAAGCGTAACTCCAAGACCCAAGCAAGGCGCAACATCAGCTATCATTACGATCTGGGCAATGAGTTTTACAGCCTCTGGCTGGATGGAACGATGACCTATTCCAGCGCCATCTTTCAACCCGGCCAGAACAGTCTCGAACAGGCGCAGATCGCAAAATATGCCAGCATGGTCGATCAGATGGGGGTGAAACCCGGTGATCACGTTCTGGAAATAGGCTGTGGCTGGGGTGGCTTTGCCGAATATGCCGCCAAGGAACGGGGTCTGCGCGTGACCGGCCTCACGATCAGTGCGGAGCAGTTGAAATATGCGCAGGACCGGATGGCGCGAGCTGGGCTGTCGGATCGGGTAACGCTCAAATTGCAGGACTACCGCGACGAGCGCGGCACCTATGACGGGATCGCCAGTATCGAGATGTTCGAGGCGGTGGGCGAGCGGTATTGGCCGGTTTTCTTTGACAGCCTGCGCGCGCGCCTGAAACCCGGCGCTCTGGCCACGCTCCAGATCATCACGGTCGAGGACAAGCGATGGGAAAGCTATCGCACCGATGTGGATTTCATCCAGAAATACATCTTTCCGGGGGGGATGCTGCCCAGCCCGACCGCCTTGCGCGCCGAGATCGAGCGGGCGGGGCTGAGTGTTGCGCGGTCGATCGAGTTTGGCGAGAGCTATAGTCAGACCTTGCGCCGCTGGCATCAGGCGTTCAACGACAAATGGGAAGAAATCGCCGAGATGGGCTTTGACGAGCGGTTTCGCCAGATGTGGAATTTCTACCTGACCT
>JBLRXE010000496.1:0-2012 GCA_047920895.1 Roseovarius sp. | reverse complement strand
CGGGGCGATGTGGCGCGCGCGCTTTTCAACACGCCCGAGGTGCTGGTGATGGCGCGCGACCTGATCAACAATGACACGGTGACGGTGGATCTGGCATCGCGCGAGGTGACCTATATCCACCTGCTTTTGCCGCGCCATCAGATCATCTGGGCCAATGGCCTGGAAACCGAGAGCTTTCACCCCGCGAGCGCGGCGCTCTCGATGCTGGACGAGGGCGATCGCGCGCGGCTTCTGGCGATCAATCCCAATCTCGACTGCGAGCCCAATCTCTATGGCGGCCATGCGCGGCGTTGCCTGAGCGGGTCAGAGGCGGCGATCCTCGCGCATGAGGCGGCCTAAGGTGCGGGGGCGCTGCCCCCGGACCCCCGAGGTATTTCGGGCCAGATGAAAGCGCGGAAGGGTTTGGCGGCCCTGCCCCCCTTTACCCTTGGCGCGGGTGGTTTATGACGGGGCAATCGCTCAAGCCTGAACCGGAGATCCCGCCGTGACCCCCAAAACTGTCCCTGATGTCACCTTTCATACCCGCGTGCGCAATCCTGCTCTGGAGGGGAACAACCCGTTTGAGTGGCAGGATGTGCGCACCGCCGATATTTTTGCCGGCAAGCGCGTGGTGGTCTTTGGCCTGCCGGGGGCCTTCACGCCTGCCTGTTCCGAGAGCCACCTGCCGGGCTATGAGCGGCTTCATGATGATTTCATCGCCGCCGGGATCGACCGGGTGATCTGCACCTCGGTCAACGATGCCTTTGTGATGTTCCAATGGGGCAAGGCGCAGGGGATCGAAAAGACCATGATGCTGCCCGATGGCAATGGCGATTTTGCTCAAGGTTTGTGCATGCTGGTGGATCGCTCGCGTCAAGGGATGGGCAAGCGGAGTTGGCGGTATTCGATGCTGGTGGAGGATGGGGTGATCACCGCGCTCTTTGCCGAGCCGGGGTTTCAGGACAACCCGGCGGGCGTGCCGGTCAAGGTATCGGATGCCGAAACGCTGCTGGCGCATATTCGCGAGAAAGGATGAAGGGGCACTGCCCCCTGTTGACACCCGCTGGGGCACCTGTATAAGCGCGGCTTCATTGGTGTTGGTGGACCCTGCAAGGGGATACCTGTCGGCTGACCGGAACGTGCCGGAACGCAGAGGACAACGCCCTTCGATCCAAGTGAAGGAGATCAGCCGTGACCAAACGCACGTCTGCCAAGTACAAAATTGACCGCCGGATGGGTGAAAACATCTGGGGCCGCCCGAAATCCCCCGTCAACAAGCGTGAATATGGCCCCGGCCAGCACGGTCAGCGCCGCAAGGCCAAAATCTCTGACTTTGGCCTTCAGCTGCGTGCCAAGCAGAAGCTGAAGGGCTATTACGGCGACCTGACCGAAAAGCAGTTCCGCCGCATCTATGCCGAAGCCGAGCGTCTCAAGGGTGATACCGGCGAGAACCTGATCGGCCTGCTGGAGCGCCGTCTCGATGCCGTGGTTTATCGCGCGAAGTTCGTTGTGACCATGTTTGCCGCGCGCCAGTTCGTGAACCATGGCCATGTCACCGTGAACGGCCAGCGGGTCAACATCCCCTCCTACCGTGTGAAAGAGGGCGACGTGATCGAGGTTCGTGACCGTTCCAAGCAGATGACCGTTCTGCTCGAGGCCGTGCAACTGGCCGAGCGTGACGTGCCCGATTACATCGAGGCGGACCATTCCAAGATGAAGGCCACCTTTGTCCGTCAGCCCGGCCTGTCGGATGTGCCTTATCCGGTGATGATGGAACCGAACCTCGTGATCGAATTCTACGCGCAGAACTAAGCGTTCTGACATGCAGCGAAGAGGCCGCGACGGGGAACCGCCGCGGCCTTTTCCTTTTGGTGCTGGTCAAGCCGGGGCACCAAAGCTAGAACCTCTTGCGACAGACGGGGAATGACATGACCAAGATCACGCCGCAGCCGGGCATCATGGAAATCGCGCTCTACAAGAGTGGCGAGGCCGTGATCGCGGGTAAATCCGAGATCCTGAAGCTTTCGGCCAAC
>JBLRXE010000495.1:0-2012 GCA_047920895.1 Roseovarius sp. | reverse complement strand
ATAGGCCCCGATCGAGGGGATGAACACCAGAATGGAACCGGCAATGAACCCCGGCTTCACCAAAGGCAGGATCACATGCCACAAGACCTGCAAGCGGCTGGCGTAAAGGTCATAGCCCGCCTCGACCAGCCGGAAATCCAGCTTGTCCATCGCGGCATAGAGCGGCAGCACCATCAGCGGCAAAAAGACATAGCTCATGCCCAGCAACACCGCGAAATCGGAATACATCAATTCCAGAGGCTGCCGGATCACCCCGAGCCACAGCAGCACCGTGTTCAATGTGCCGGTGTTGCGGATCAACTCCTGTATCGCGAAGGTGCGGATCAACAGGTTGGTCCAGAAGGGAACCGTGATCAAAAACAACCAGACCATCCGCCGATTGACAGGGCGTGTGGCGATGAACCACGCCGTTGGAAAACCCAAGGCTGCGCAGATCAGCGTTGTCTGAAATGACAGCCACAAGGTGCGTCGGAACACCGCCAGATGGTCCGCGTTCAGCGTGACGTTCTCGGGGTCGAAAATATCGCGCTTGAAGAACACCCGGAACCAGGCATCCGTCGAGAACTCCCACGATACCCCGCCCATATTGCCGGGGCTGAGGACCGAGTAGACGGCAACAATCAAGAGCGGACCAGAGGCCGCAAGGATCAGAACCACAAGCGCGGGGCTCACGAGTATCCACTTCCAGCGGTGCGAGTCGCGTTTCATCCCTATCCCCGCAGAACTTGCAGCGCGCCGGGCATCAAGGCCAAGCCCACCCGCACACCGCGCGCCGGGTCCGCCTGTCCGACGGTGTTCTGACGCCGCACCGTGAAACTCTGACCATCCGCAAGCGTCAGATGGATATGCGTGTCGGTGCCAAAGAACACAGAGCCATTGACCGTCGCCGACAGATCACCGGCATCTGCCGCCACCAGTTGCGCCTGTTCCGGGCGGATCACGGCGGACACGGTCTCACCCGCTGCGGGCACCACCCCTTCCGCAATCCGTGCTGAAACCGTCCGGCCACCGGGCAAGGCAAGGTCGGCGCAGCCCCCCGCGATCGCGATCACCTTTAACGACAGAAAATTCGTCTCGCCGATGAAATCGGCCACGAACCGCTCTGCCGGGGCGTGGTAGATGTCATGTGGACTGCCAAGTTGCAGAATGCGCCCCTTGTTCATCACCGCCAGGCGGTCCGACATGGTCAGCGCCTCTTCCTGATCATGGGTCACGAAAACGAATGTTATGCCCGTTTCCACCTGAAGTCGCTTCAACTCGGTTTGCATTTCCTTGCGCAACTTGAGATCCAGCGCGCTCAGCGGTTCGTCGAGCAAGAGAACGCGCGGCCTTGGGGCGAGGGCGCGGGCCAGCGCCACCCGCTGCTGCTGTCCGCCCGACAATTCCGCGGGCTTGCGCGTGGCCATGGCCTCCATCTTGACCAGATGCAGCATCTCGGATGTGGTGGCGTCAATCTCGGACCGGGGGCGGCCCAGCATCTTGAGGCCAAAGCCGATATTCTGCGCCACGGTCATATGCGGAAACAGCGCGTAATTCTGAAACACCGTGTTCACCAGACGCCGGTTCGGGGCCTGTCCCACAACATCCTGCCCCTTGATCAGGAGTTGTCCGCTGCTGGGGTGTTCAAATCCGGCGATCACCCGCAGGAGTGTGGTCTTGCCACAGCCGGACGGCCCCAGAAGGGTGAAAAACTCGCCGGTGCGGATTGTCAGATCAATATCGGTCAGGGCGTGAAACGCGACAGCACCCGCGCCAAAGACCTTGCTGACCGCCTTGATTTCTATCTCGTTGCCGCTCTGTTGCGCACCGTCGGCCACTATGGCGTCCCCTTTTCCCTCATAGTCGGCGCGTGTCGCCGAGTCGTTCAAGACATTTCGGCCCCTCAGGCCGGATTAGGCGTCAGCATCCCAAACGACTCGACCGCCACAGATGGTTTTTTCGACACTCAAGCTGGCAATCCGATCGGCGGGCACCGCCTCGATGTCGCCCGAGAGAATCACCACATCCGCAAG
>JBLRXE010000494.1:0-2024 GCA_047920895.1 Roseovarius sp. | reverse complement strand
GCTCGATGAGTTGTGCCTTATCGCACAGCGCCAGGTAGGCGGAGGCGCTCGGTGCCGCAATGACGGGCTGGCGGGTGGTGGCCAGGTCCTGTCCCTGGTGCTGTCCGTGGCCACGCGCGAGAGCACGCTATGGCGTGAACGCCACATCATGCCCGCTTTGCTGCGCCGAACCTATCCGCGTGCAGACGGGATCATCGCGGTCTCGGACGGCATAGCCGATGATTTGCGCAGCTATCTGAGCCTGCCGCATGATCGCGTCACAGTCATCAATAACCCAGCCCTCACGCAGGAGGTTCTGGCCCGCTCGGAGCAACCGGCGGACCATCACTGGTTGGATAACCCGGCTACAGCCCGCGAGACCATCATCAGTGTCGGGCGTCTGGACCGACAAAAGGATTTCCCAACCCTGATCCGTGCCTTTGCCCAGCTTCGCGAGGCGGAACCGGCCTTGAGGTTGGTGATTGTTGGCGAAGGGCGGGAGCGTGCGAACCTCGAAAGCCTTGTCCAGACGCTCGGCTTGACGGATTGTGTCGATCTGCCAGGGTTTCGTACCAACCCTTGGGCTTTCATGCGAAGGGCTGCCTTGTTTGTGTCGTCATCGGCATGGGAAGGGTTTGGCAATGTCCATGTCGAGGCTCTCGGATGTGGTTGCCCTGTTGTCTCAACAGATTCGCCATCCGGGCCAGCCGATATTCTGGAGCAAGGTCGCATCGGCCCGCTGGTTCCGATCGGCGATATTGCAGCACTGACGCAGGCCATGCGGGCAACGCTCGATAATCCTTTGCCGAAGGAGACCCTGAAAGCGCGTGCCATGGATTTTCATATTGACAGCGTGATAAAGCGCTATTGCGCGTTGATGCAGATCTGATCCGGTGGGGAAAAATATTCTGCATATTATCCCCTATGATGGCATTGGGGGGGTCGAAAGCGCCGCCAGGTCATTGCCTGCCGGCAAGCATGGTGATCTTGTATTCGCCAAGCACTTTCTGGTCAGACGCACCAATACGCCGGATACGCCGGTGGAGACACACGGCCCCGGCGGGGCTCAGGATCGGCCGGAAAACTACAGGGTGTTGCTCAATCTGATCCGGCGCTCTCAACCCGATTTGGTGATCGCATCTCTTTGGCGTTCGGTGCTCGGAATACTTCTTGTCAAGCTGATGCGACCGCGCCAACCTGTCGTCGTTTTTTTGCATTTGTCGCATCACGTCCATGTTATAGATTGGCTTGTCAACTGGCTGGGAATGTGGCTTGCGACCGAGATATGGGCTGACTCGCACGCCACACTGAACCGCCGCGTTCCCCGTCTCATCCGGAACCGGGGGCGCGTAATCTCTTTTGTCTTGACCCACTCAGATCTGCCATTGGCGAAGACTGTGGCGCCGCTTTTTGTGTTCTGGGGCAGATTAAACAAACAGAAAGGCCTGGAGCGTAGCTTTCAGATTTTCAACAATATACGCGTTCGGCACCCTGCTGCAAAACTGCGACTGATCGGCCCTGATGGGGGCGAAGAAGCAAGATTACGCCACCTGGCGCATGAATTAGGATTAACTGATTGCGTGTCCTTCGAAGGCCCGATGTCTCATGCACAAATCAGATGCGCGGCAGAAGAAGCCGCGTTCTTCCTGCAAACCAGCCGGGATGAGGGCATGAGCCTGTCTGTAGTCGAAGCGATGCAGACAGGGCTGGTCCCCGTTGTCACCCCGGTGGGCGAGATTGCTCGCTATTGTATACATAAGCAGAATGCGATTGTTGTGCTGGATGATGAAAAGGTGGTCGTGGACATCGATGCTGTCCTGACTGATCAGGAAGCCTATCGCGCGATGTCACGGGCAGCTGCAGTGTATTGGCTTGACCATCCGCTTTATCGCGATGATGTCCTTGCCTCGTGCCGCCGCTTGTTAGAGGGCCGCTAGGCACGATGTGCGGTATCTGTGGCATGATTGAGCCGAGCGATGCATATGGCGAGGGGCTCGTGCAGAAGATGGCGATGGCAATTCGCCATCGTGGACCCGATGCACAGG
>JBLRXE010000493.1:0-2024 GCA_047920895.1 Roseovarius sp. | reverse complement strand
CTGGTCGCTGATACAGATCGTGGATGCCGACCGCGAAGTGAGGCAGACTTCCAGCGCGTGCGTGATGTGATCGCGCAGGTGGATGCTGACATCTGGCTCATTCAGGAAATCGAAGGGGAGCCCGCGCTTGCCCGGGTCTTCGATCCGGCAGAATGGATCTTCCATGTCGAGGATCGTCGCCCGGCACGGCGCTACCCGGAGTGTCGCAACACACCGGGCCAGCGGCTTTCGATGCAGTCCACGGCCATCGTGCTCCGGGCCGGAATTGCCCATAGGCGCCTGCCGGACCTGTCGGCGCTCGATGTGTCGGGAAGCGGGGCCTTGCGCCATGGCGTCGTTGTGGAGGTCGGAACGGAGCGCCCCCTGACGATCCTGAACACCCATCTTCAATCGGGCTGCTTTGAAGGGATGGGCCGACAGTCCTGCGGAAACCTCTTCGCGCAACTGCCGGTGTTGCGCGCCTGGTTCGATGCACAGTCGGGTCCGGTGCTGATCGGCGGAGACCTGAACCGCCGTCTTGAGACTGAGGGCGACAACTTCTGGGCCATCCTCAACGAGTATGGAGACCTTCACATCACTGGGGCCGGCATCGGACCCAACTGCTTGCCGCGCTTCAGCGCCTTCATCGACTTCCTGATCCTGAATGACGCTGCGCGCCCTGCGAAGATCGAAGGCTCGTTCGCAGAGACGACCTTCGGTGGGCCGGTCGAGGACTATCCGTCCGACCATTGCCCGATATCCATAGACCTCGACCTGGGACGCTTGTGACCATGACGCATTCCGTTCAACCACCCGAGCCCCGCTATAGCTGCACACCCCGCAGCCATGGCAGGTGCAAACTGCTTGTGTCCGGCTATTTGGGAGGATCTTGACCTGTGTCGTTACGTTTCTGGAGGCGAGTCCGCCTTGCACCCGGGGTCACTCTCAACCTTTCCAAATCCACCGCGTCCCTATCCTTCGGGCCCCGCGGGGCCAAGTATACCGTCAGCCCGCGCGGCAATCGCAGCACAGTGGGCATTCCTGGCACGGGACTGTTCTACACAGTTCAGGACCGCAAAACTGCGGCGGCGCGATCCGCTCCTGGCACGCGAGACAAGTTCAGCCTTGGGTTTTTCAGGCGATTGGTAACGCCGCCCGAAGAGAAGGCGCTCGTCGATGGGCTGCGCGCGCTGTACGAGGGCGATGAGACGACGGCCCTCCGCGTGTTGGAGGGCGCCACCGACCTGAGTGATGGCGCATGGATGGCCGGCATGATCCGCTTGAAGCGCGAAGACTTGGCCCACGCTAGACAGCATCTGGAAGCGGCGTTGGCCAGAGCAGATCAGCTTGGCTCGCATTTCACAAAGTATGGGATCACCCCACAGATTGATTTGCCGATTGCCCAAGGCGTGTCCGCCCATATCCGCCCGTGCGAGCGGGGCACCCGCCTTGCCCTCGTCGAACTCAGTGAGGCAGGTGGCGACCTCACGGCCGCAAAGAAACAGCTAGAACGGCTGATCCAGATCGCGCCCGATGACCCAGTCGTCGTGCTGTCCTTCGTTCAGGTGGCCCTCGATGCGTCAGACGATCAAGCCCTGATGGATCGCGTGATTGCAATGACTGCAGCTACGCAGAACGACAGCCCGATCGACACCGGCATCCTGCTGTACCGTGCAAGAGCACTCGGCAGGCGTGGATTGCCCGATGCTGCGATCGACGTCCTTACGCGTGCGCTGCGCCGTCGCAAGGATCGGCCCGAATCTCTTCTCCATCAGATCCGCTACGACCGCGCAGACCTTTACGAAAGGGTCGGGCGTCGGGCACAGTCACGAAGGGAGCTCGAGCGGCTTTATGCGGAGGCGCCGGGTTTCGACGGATTGTCTGAGCGGCTTGGGCTCAGCTAAGCAGAGTAAATGGGCGGAAAGCAGTCTCGTGGCCGCGCGGTATGGCACCTACAGCAAAACTGGGAGTGCGGTCGTCAGGGGCATCATGCAGCGGACAAGGCGCCAGGCCGTGCGAAGCGCAGGTCTGGCGGATATTCCGAC
>JBLRXE010000492.1:0-2034 GCA_047920895.1 Roseovarius sp. | reverse complement strand
CGGCACGACGCCGCCGAAATCGGCATGGAGCGCGGTCTGGCCATGGACCACGGAGGACAGGATTTCGGGCGTGCCGTCAGGGTCCATACGCAGCAGGGCGGCGGCGGTATCGTCGCAGCTGCTCTCAAGTCCGAGGAGGATCAAAGGCTCTGTCATCGCGGCCATGCGTTGCGTGAAGGGTGCAAGGCAGGTAACACCGAATGAGGCAGGCAACAACTCTGGATGGGCCATGACCGTTACGATCCTGATCACCCGGCCCGAACCCGAGGCCAGCCGCATGGCCGCAGCGGTGCACGCGCTCTGCGATGGCGTTACCGTGGTGATCTCGCCGGTGATGCGGATCGCCTATGGCGGGGCGTTGCCCGAGATGGCGGGCGATGAGGTGCTGATCTTTACCTCGCGCCACGGGGTCGAGGGATTTTGTCGCCTCAGCGCGCGGCGGGATTTTACCTGTTACGCGGTGGGCGATGCCACCGCAGCAGCGGCAGAGGCGCAAGGGCTGCGGGCGATGTCCGCCGGGGGCGATGCCGAGGCGCTCTTGGCGTTGATCGCAAGAGATGGTGCGCGCGGTCCGTTCCTGCATCTGCGCGGGGCACATGTGGCGGCGGATGTTGCCGGGGCACTGCGGGCTGCGGGGCATGTGGCGCGCGATGCGGTGGTCTATGATCAGGTCGAGGCGGCGCTGAGTGCAGAGGCGAAGGCGCTCATGCAGGGGGCGGCTGCGGTGATCCTGCCGCTGATGTCGCCGCGTTCGGCGCGGATCGTTCTGGGGCAGGCGGGGGGCATCACCGCCCCGCTCCTTGTCGCGGCCATAAGCCGCAAGGTGGCGGATGCGGTGCCCGTGGATGTGGCGCGTCGTGTGGATATTGCGGAAACGCCGGATTTATCGGGGATTCTCGCGCTGGTGCAAGATCAGGTGAGGATGGCCAAGCGGCTTGAGGGTGGAAAACGACCGCAGTAAGGTCAGATTGACAGGGACGTGTGGTGAGATTCGAAAGGATGGCTCAAGGTGGCTGACAAGAAGCAAGCTCCGACGACGCCGGTTGAGGCAGAGACCCTGTCGGATGACAGAGCGCCGGAGGCCGAGCAAGCATCTGTTGCAGAGCCTGAGGTGTCAGACGCAGAGCGCCCCGAGAGCATCGAGGCGGAGTCAGCGCAAGAGCACCAAGAGGATCGCGCGCCCGAAGTGCCCGATGCCGGCAGCGATGCGTTTGTGGCCGAATCCGCTGCCATGGTCAGAACCGAACAGGTGATCGTGCGCCAAGGCGGATTCTGGTCGATGCTGCTGGGCGGTGTCGTGGCGGCGGGTGTGGGCGTGGCGGCGGCGCCCTATGTGTTGCCCCCGGCATGGTTTGCGCCTGAGGAGAGCGGTGTAGATGCGGCGCTCGTAGCACAGGATGCGCGGCTCGCGGCCCTGCGCGCCGATCTGGACAGAGTGCAGAGCCCGCCCGATCTGAGTGGTGCGGTGGAGGGTCTGAGCGAGACATTGACTGACCTGACAGGGCAGTTTGCCGATCTGGAGGGCCGCATCGCGGCGCTGGAATCCCGCCCGGCGGTGCAGGCCGCTGGTGTGCCCGTGGCTGAGATCGAGGCGTTGCGAGCCTCTCTTGCGGCGCAGGCAGCCGAGGTCGAAGCGCTGCGCGCCGCTGCGGATGCACAAGAGGCAGCGGCGCGCGACAGCGCCGTGGTCACGCTGCGCCGGGCCGCGTTGACGCATGTGCGGACCGCGCTCGACACGGGCAGCGTTTTTGCCCCGGCGCTGAGTGATCTGCGTGATACGGGTGCCGAAGTGCCCGCGGCGCTGGCCGAACAGGCGCAAACCGGCGTGCCCACTCAGATCGCCCTGATCGAGACATTTCCCGAGGCGGCCCGCGCCGCCCTTGCCGCTGCACGGGTCGAGAGTGGCGATGCGGTGGCCGGTGTGGGCGGCTTTCTCAAGAGTCAGCTTGGCATCCGGTCGCTCAGCCCGCAGGAGGGGGATGATCCCGACGCCGTGCTGTCGCGAGCCGAGGCCGCCTTGGCCCAAGGCCGCCT
>JBLRXE010000491.1:0-2039 GCA_047920895.1 Roseovarius sp. | reverse complement strand
TCTCCCGCGGCAGCGGCGGTGTGGGGTTTCGCGGAACGCCCTCGGATCAGACCGTGATCGCCGCCATCCGGGCGATCAAGGCCCGCGGGCTGCGCGTGACCCTCGCCCCCATGCTCTGGCTCGACATCCATGCAGGCAATAGCCGCATCGATCCCTGGACGGGCGCGGCCCCGCAACCCGCCTATGCGGCCGCAACCCGGATCACGGCAAGCCTTGCACCAGGCCTGCCGGGCAGCCCGGACCTGACCGGGGCGATGGCGAGCGAGATCGCCTCCTTCTTCGGGGCCGCGATACCGGGGCAATTTGCAATCTCCGGCGAAAGCGTCAGCTGGACCGGCCCTGCCAGCGATCGCGGGCTGCGCCGCATGGTGCTGCATTACGCCCATCTCGCCGCGCGCGCAGGTGGGGTGGATGCCTTTCTGCTGGGGCCGCGCCTTGATGGGCTGGTCCCCCTGCGCGCCGCACCCGGCACCTATCCTGCCACCGCGCAATGGATCAGCCTTGCCACCGCCGCGCGTCAGATCCTTGGGGCGGGCCCGCAGATCGGCTTTGCCGCAGGCCCCGAGACCTGGCACAGCCATCATCCCGCCCCGGGCGAGGTGCGGTTTCCACTCGACCCGCTCTGGGCCCATGCCGCGATCGACTTCATCGGGGTGGAGGCCTATTGGCCGCTGGCCGACTGGCGCGATGGCGATGACCATCTCGATGCTGCCCTCTGGCCCGCCCCCCAGGACCACGCCTATCTCGCGGCCAATGTCGCAGGCGGCGAGGGCTATGACTGGCGCTATCTGTCGGAGGCGGATCGCGCCGCACAGCGCCGGACAGCGGTGCTGGATCTGGCCGGCGGTGTTGAGACTGATGCCTGGCTCTACCGCCCCAAGGATCTGATCGGCTGGTGGGAGAGCCCGCATGTCCCGCGCCTGGACAGTGCCCCGCAAGCGCCCACGGCTTGGGTGCCGCGCTCCAAGCCCATCCGGTTCACCGCCATGGGCGCTCCGGCCGTCGATCGCGCGGCCAATCAACCCGATGCGCTGCGCGCGCCGCTCGCCGCCAATGCCCGCCTGCCATGGCTCTCGCGCGGCTGGCGCGATGATGCGAGCCAGCGCAGCGTGATCGAGGCCATCCTCAGCCATTGGTCCGCCCCCGGTGCCATTCCCCTCGCGCCTGCGACCGGCACGGCGATGCTCGATCTCGCGAACTCTGCTGTCGCCTTCTGGGACACGCGCCCCTATCCCGCCTATCCCGAAGACAGCGCCCTCTGGCCGGATGCCGGCATCTGGCGCAGCGGGCATAATCTGAGCGGGCGGCTGGGCTCGGTCGCCTTGGCAGGTCTTGTGCGCGCGCTCTGCCGCCGCGCGGGCCTGCCGGATGCGCAGATCGATGTCACAGGCCTTTGGGGCGCGGTCGAGGGCCATGTCATCACGGCGCTCGAAAGCCCGCGGACCTCGATTGCCGTGCTGGCGCGGCATTTCGGCTTTGACGCGGTCGAGACCGAGGGCCGCATCCGCTTCCTGATGCGCGGGCGCGCGCCTGTGGCGCTGATCTCGGCAGGCGACATGGTGACCGGCGCCACCGAAGGTGCAGAGCTCTTCGAGCTGACCCGCGCGCAGGAGACCGAATTGCCGCTCGCGCTCAAATGGCAGATCGCCCGCGCCGATGAGGATTATGACAGCGCCCTTGTCGAGGCCCGCCGCGTCACCGTCACAGCCGCGCGCGTCACCGCCGAGGCCTTCCCCATGGCGGTTCCGCCAGAAGAGGCCGAGCGGCGCTGTCGCCGCGCGCTCATGGAAGCCTGGACCGGGCGCGAGAGTGCGACCTTCCGGCTGCCGCCCTCCCGGCTGGCCCTTGATCCCGGCGATGTGCTGCGCCTGACCCATGATGGGCGCGAGATCGATCTGCGCATCCTCTCGCTCTCCGACAGCACCCTGCGCGGGCTCGAGGCGCTGGTTCAGGATCGCATGCTGCATGATCTGCCGCCCGGCACCTCCCGGCCAGCCACCTTGGCCCGGCCGCTGGTTTTTGGGGCGCCAGAGGTTGCG
>JBLRXE010000490.1:0-2040 GCA_047920895.1 Roseovarius sp. | reverse complement strand
CGGGCCTGATCCGGACCTTTATTGACAACGCGCAAAGCTAGGTCATGCTGGCCCCCAAAAGAGGGAGGTCAAGGCGATGGACGATCTGAGCGATGTATACGGGGCCAAGACGTCCGAGCAATCCCGCGCGATCTATAACGATTGGGCGCTGAGCTATGATGCAGACAATCTGGCGCGGGGGTTTCGGCTTCCGTCGCTTGGGGCGGCGATGTTTGCGCGGTTCATGGGAACCAGCGAAGGCCCGGTGCTGGATGCCGCCTGTGGCACGGGGTTGGTTGGCGAGAGCCTGCGTATTCTGGGCTATGGGCCAATTACGGGCTGTGACCTCTCACCCGGTATGCTGGCGGCGGCGCAGGCGACGGGGCACTATGCCGATCTGGTCGAGGCCGATATGGGGGGCGGCCTGCCCTTTGCCGATTTCAGCTTCGCGGGCTTTGTCTGTGTGGGGGCCTTTGGCCCCGGCCATGCCCCGCCCCAGAGCCTCATTCATCTGACCCGCGTGACGCGCCCCGGCGGTATCGGCGTGTTCAACCTGTTGGAGGCGACGTGGAAGGTGCAGGGGTTTCAATCGGTGCTGGAATCGCTGGTGGACAGTGGCCAGATCCACATCGCGCAGCGGTCCGAGCCGTTCTTGCCCTTTTTGCTGGCCGAGCCGGACCTGTGGTCGCGGCTCTATGTGATCCGCCGCCTCTGAGTGCCCCGCTTTTCGCTGGAAAATCCCCCGCGCGTCCCATATTCACCCCCAGACTTTCCCGAATGACAAAGGCTTCCGATGGATAGATGCGGTGAACGCGCCGATCTCATTTTACACATGGGCCATGACAAGACCGGGTCCAGTGCTCTGCAATCACGGTTGGCATTGAGTGTCGAGGCGCTGGCGACACAAGGGATAACCTACCCTTGGCACAGATCGTTTGAAGCCGCACGAAAAGGCCATATCACCAGTGGAAACATGGACGCGGATTGCATTGTCGAGACGTATGATCATGCCAGCCTGACCTATCCACAGGCGCGGCGCATGTTGTTTTCGAATGAATTGCTGGCGGCGCGTCTCTTGAAATCCACAGGCGCGATTGAAACACTGATCAGGCGCGGTGTGTCTGTCGAATTGATCCTTTTCATACGCGACCCTCTTCCCCATGCGATTTCGCTCTACGGGCAAGGCGTGAAGCGTGGGGGGGAAACGGGTGATATCGCTGCGCATCTCGAACGCTATCGCGTGCCAGACGCCATTGCGGGCTTTTTGAAGCGACAACGGGATATGGGCGTAAAAGTACACATTGCCAATTATTCGCGGCACGCACAGGACACGGCGTCGATCTTTTGTGATTTTCTGGGGGTAAGTCGCGATACGCTGAGACCGTCGCCCGTCTCGACGGTGAATCGGTCTCTGACACCCTCGGAGATGTATCTGCAACGCGCGTTCAACCGTGCGTGGGGGAAAAGAAGCAGTGTTTTTGTCTCGGACCAGCTTTGCAATAAGTTGCCGAATATTGCCGTTCCTCCACTGAGGCTCAGCCGTGAAGGATACACCTCTTTCTGTGATCGAATCGGGCCAATGGTTGAAGCGGCCAATCGGGTTATTCCCGGCAGCGAAGCCTATCAGATCGAGGATTATGACAAGTATTCCGGGAATGAGCCTGAAACGGCGGAAATCCGTTTCAGTGCGGCACAAATTGACGTTCTGGCCGATGCCATTGCCGGCCGGATGCCGCCCTCTGAATTGACGGACGTGTTTTTCGATTTGGTGGAAGGTTTGCGCGACGGACGCGCAGTTGACGAACAGGATGTCAAGCTTCTCATACAGATGGCTCGCGCACTCCGGCCGGGAACCAAGCGGTTCAAACGGTCGTTGAGGCCGACGTCTGAAGCCGAGAGCACATAGGCAAGAAGCCTGATTGGCTGGACTGCGGAAATAATCGTCGCTGCACTCTGGAAACTCTCGCGCATGTCTCATATTCACACGAGTGATTAACCTTGGACATGAGGGCGGCAAATGAACGATCTCTTCAACAGCTTCATGACCGGACCCGACGAAAA
>JBLRXE010000489.1:0-2043 GCA_047920895.1 Roseovarius sp. | reverse complement strand
CTTGCGATGTCCGTGATAAACAATGGCGAGCCGGTCGGGAAACACATGCGCCGCGCGTCGAAGATGCGAAAGCGGCGTGAGCGCAACATGATTGGCCGAGCATTTTTCCAGCCCAGTTTCGTCCTTCATCCAGCCCATCTGTTTTTCCTCCTGTTGCGCGCTCTTGCCATGAGGAATAGACAAATGACCGCCTGAATCAATGCAAACGGTCGAGGCCACGGGCACGAACGGCGTTCCATGCGCGACAAAAAGCAACTTTACCCCTGCCAGCCGGGGGATTATGAGACGACAGTGGCATCGGGGCCGATCCTTTTCGGAATGGTTGCCCCGATCATGAAAGGCCCTGTCATGATCGTCTCTGGAAAGCGCGCCCCCAACTACCTCGCAAGCCGTCTCTACCGGCTTCGCTTTGCGCTCGCGCAGGGGCTCGGGATGCGGATCGAGGTGCGTGAGGGGGATACCTCCTATCGCTTCGACTGCCGCAGCTATACCGAGTTCAAGCGCGCGGTGACGCTGTTCCAGAAAGAAGAAGGCACGATCAAATGGCTTCGGGATACGTTGCGCCCCGGGGACACGTTCTGCGACATCGGCGCGAATGTCGGGCTTTATTCTGTGGTCGCGGGTGGCATCGTCGGCGAGACGGGCCAGGTGCAGTCGTTCGAGCCGCACCCGGCGAATGTGATGAGCCTGATGCAGAACATCCAGATCAACGGTCTGACCGAGCGCGCGAAGGTTTTCTCGGCGGCGCTTGGCGACAGCAACGGGTTTTTCGATTTCAACATCCGCGAGGCGGTCTCGGGCTCGTCCATGAGCCAGCTTGGCCGCACCGTCGACGGCAATGACAAGGCCTTTGTGCCGGTTCTGCGCGAGTGCAAGGCCGCCTTTACCCTCGATCACCTTGTGGCCGAGGGGATCGTGCGCGCGCCCGACGTGATCAAGGTCGACGTGGACGGCAACGAGCTTTTGATTCTTGCGGGCATGGCGCAGGTGCTTGGCTCTGACGCGCCGCCACGCTCGGTTCAGATCGAGGTCAACCACCGCTACGAGGCGGAGCTTGACGCGATCATGCAGGGCCATGGCTATCGGCTGACGGATCGCCACCATACTTTTATCGGCAAGCGCAAGATCGCCAAGGGGGCCGATCCGATGTCCGTCGCCCATAATGCAGTCTACGGGCGCGCCGCCTGACCGATCAACGCCGGAGGGTTCCGAGAATGATGTTCAGCTTCGACACTGCCGAATTCCGCTACGAGCCGTTCCCTATCGCCATCGCGCGGGGCGTGTTTGCGTCCGATCTCTACCGCGAGATGCTCGATACATGGCCCGAGACCGAGCGGTTTCTCTACATGCCCAAGCTGGGGCACAAATATTCGCTCTCCGAGGTGAACAACGCGCGGCAATACCACGATTTCATCAAGTCCTCGCCGGTCTGGTCGCGCTTTCACGCCGAGGTCAAGAGCGAGGCATTCATCCGCAGCGTGGTCGATTTCCTGGCCGCGCGCCATGTCGACCTTGACCTGCAACGCCGGATGGTCGTGACCAACGACTTTGCGCCGCGCATCGGCTTGCGGCTTGGCGAAATGCTGCGCGGTGCAGCGCTTCTGGACCGGCGCAAGGTGCCATTGCGCTCGCGGTTCGAATTCTCGATGATGCCGGGCAATGGCGGCTCCATCCGACCCCATACCGACGCACCCACCAAGCTCATCACCCTTGTCGTGGCGATGGTCGAGCCGGGCGAATGGAAGCCCGAATATGGCGGTGGCACCACGGTGGTCTGGCCCAAGGACAATACGCGCAGCTTCAACGCGCGCAATGCGTTCATGGAGTTCGACGAGGTCGAACGGCTCGACTGTTACGAGTTCGACACCAACCAGTGCCTGATCTTCGTCAAGACCTTCAACTCCTGGCATGCCGTCGAGCCCATCACCGCCCCGCGCCCGGACATGTTCCGCCGCTCGCTGACCATCAATATCGAGATACCCAAGAACTGAGCAGGGCTATTCGACCCGGATCGTGCCCTTGTCGATCGCCAGAACATAGCCG
>JBLRXE010000488.1:0-2044 GCA_047920895.1 Roseovarius sp. | reverse complement strand
CCTTGAGCACATGCAGCAGGCTGACGGGATGCGCCTCGGCCGGGTTGCCGCCGATGATGAAGATGGCCTTGGATTTATGGATGTCGTTGTAGGAGTTG
This sequence comes from Roseovarius sp., assembly GCA_047920895.1. Lineage (GTDB taxonomy): Bacteria > Pseudomonadota > Alphaproteobacteria > Rhodobacterales > Rhodobacteraceae > Roseovarius. Next base: position 1,946 of record JBLRXE010000488.1, on the reverse strand, counting down.
GTCATGGCGCCGTAGCCCCATGTGTTCGCAACGCCCGCCACGGTGGTCGAGTGACAGATCCGCGCCTGGTGATCGACGTTGTTCGTGCCCCAATAGGCGGCGAACTTGCGGAACAGGTAGGATTGCTCGTTGCTGTGCTTAGCAGAGCCCAGCCAATAGACGGAATCCGGGCCGCTCTCTTCGCGGATCTTCATCATGCCGTCGCCGATCTCGTTGATCGCCTGTTCCCAGCTGATGCGCTTCCACTCGCCCCCCTCTTTTTTCATCGGGTATTTCAGGCGGCGCTCGCCATGGGCGTGCTCGCGGACCGCGGCCCCCTTGGCGCAATGCGACCCAAGGTTGAACGGGCTGTCCCAGCCGGGTTCCTGCCCCGTCCAGACGCCGTTCTGCACCTCGGCCACGACTGTGCAGCCGACCGAACAATGCGTGCAGACGGATTTCACGGTCTTGACCGCCGAATTCGCGGCGCTCTGCGCGTTGGCGCGGGTCACGGTGCCGCCCATGGCACCGATCGCGGCCAGACCACCGATAGCCAGACCGCTGCCGCGCAGGAACGCGCGGCGGTCAACCGACGTTCCGGCAACCTCGGACAGGATACTGGTCCGCTGGGGGCGACGTGCAACCCCGTTGGTCTTTTTCCTCAACATGTTTCTTTCTCCTCCCTGGGCCCTCTTGGGCTGGGTACTGCGATTGTCCCTGACGCGCCGGCCCACAGGCCCCGCGCCAGTATTGACGGGCGTCCGGTCCTAGAAGCGGGCGCTCTCGAAATAGGCGCGGGTATGCGCGGTGTCCTGCATCCGGTCCGATGTCAGGTCCGGTTCTGCGGCCTGGGCCTCGCCTGCCGCGACCACGGTTGCGACCGCAACAGCGGGCGCGCCGGTGGCTGCCAGTTTGAGGAAATCACGGCGGCTGCTGCCAGCCTCGTTCTTCCGGGTCATGAAGGTCTCCCTCCCTCTTTGTGACGGATCACTCCGCCGGTTGCGATACGGGCTTACGCCCCGCTCATTCGAAAGCCCTGCGCCTCGATCTCCATGAACACCCGACCGACCGCGCCGACCGAGGCATAGAGAACCGAACTGGTCGCAGCCTCCAAATCCGTGAAAAAATGTCCGGCCCAAGGGCCGATATGCTTGCCAAAGAAGGCCTGTTGATCGGCCAGCGTCGCGGGTTTGCCAAAGCGCCCCCGGATCAACCCGGCCATCATCTCCATCAGCGAGGCGATGTTGTCCTCAGGCTCATAGACATTTTGCGCGCGGGTCATGCCACGCGCGGCCATGTCGCGGCGCAGCCCCGCCAGTGGCTTTTCATTGAGAAATCCGGTGAGGTAATAGCTCGCATAAGGCAGCAATTCGCCCCGCCCCAGCCCGATAAAGAGCGCGTTGAACTCGCGCTCGACCCCAGCAGGCTTGCTCACCCCGGCCACACGGGCCAAGGCGGTCACAGCCTCGCCCAGCGGCGTGGCATCGCCGCTCAGCGCGGCAGTCTGTGCCAACAGCGCCCCCCCCGGCGGGCGGGCAAGAATCACGGCAAGAAAATCATAAAGATCGGCACGCAGCGCGTCCTCTGCGGTAATCTCGGGCAAGGCTGCCTCTTGCGTCATCAGCGCCTCAGATTGGGTCATGCGGATACTCCGGCCTGATCGTCAAATTGAAACCGCATCCTGCGGCGCGACGGCAACAGCGTGTCGTCCTCTGCTGTCACTGTCTCGGCATCGGCGACTTGCGCCTCTGGTTCTGGCGAGGCCTCAACCTCTGCAACGTCGGGTTCCTCAACCAGTGCCTCAGTCCCCGGCACCTCCGGCATCTCCGGCCCGCTGGCCAGCGCCTCGGCCTGACGGGCCATTTCCTGCACATGCGCCAGCATGCCCTTGCCGACCTGATAGGTGGTCTTCATATCCGCCACCACCATGGCGCTGTCGGTATAATCATCGGCGTAATCGACCAACC
>JBLRXE010000487.1:0-2045 GCA_047920895.1 Roseovarius sp. | reverse complement strand
CAGCCGCCGATTGGGTGGTTTTGATTCACCTGGAGATTACGCCGCCATCAAATTTCCACCAACTTCGCGACACCACCGGAAACCGCCATGCTGCCCACTCACAGCCACCTCTCGCGGGAGTAATTCCCGCCTCAGGAGATCAAATTTATGACACAGTCGAATATCATCGGTCTTGTTGCGCTTGTCGTTGGGGCCGTGCTGCTTTTCTTTGCATGGAGGGGAACCAACACGCCGGTCGATCAGGTGACCGAGGCGATGACCGGTCGCTTCTCGAGAGACACGATGTGGTTCATGATTGCGGGCCTGATCGGCGTTGTGGCCGGGGGTGCAATGCTCATGCGTGGTCTCGTCCGCGCCTGACAAGGGTGGCGAAGCAACCGGGACATGGGGCATGCGACCTGAGCCTTTGGCTAATCCATTCGATAGACAAAAAACAAGGAAACCACGAATGTCACTGATCAATCTTATCGTCACGCTGGTTGTCGTCGGCGTCGCCCTCTGGGCTATCAACACCTATCTGCCGATGGATCACAAGATCAAGTCGATCCTGAACGTGGTCGTTGTGATCCTCGTGATCCTATGGTTGTTACGAGGCTTCGGGTTGCTTGGCGACCTTGGCGCGATCCGGGTCGGTGGCTGAAACGGTTCGCGGACTGCGCCGCCGGATTGCGCCGACGGGCCTTGGGCTGGGGCTGGGGCGCGATTACTCGTCCGATCCCGACGCGCCAGGGAATATCGTCTGTATCAGCATGTAAACTATTGCCAGGATCGCGAGGAGGGTGCCCCAAGACATGGTAACCTGCTTTGGTGTGGTGTTGCCTGATCGTTTCATGCGCGTCTTGCGGTCGGGCAACAGGCGCGTCAGGTCGTGCGCGACCGCCTGATGATCCTGCCCGAGACGCGGCTCCTCGCGACAGCGCGACAGCAAAAGGCTCAGCCGCACACCTGCGGCACTCCGACCCAAGGCGACAAGCTCTGCCGCCTCTGCCCTTGGATCGAGGTTCAGCCGCACCAGAGCGGACAGGACGCTGACGGTGCTATCAAGCATCATGCGTAGGCCATCGCCAGCAATGTCGCATACGTTCGGGGCCAGGGAGGAACCATCGGGAGGGGGGCGTGGCCGTCCGAGGATCAACCGTCGCCGAATCCCTGATCTCGCATGCAACCAAGGACGTCGAGTGCGTGGCGTGATTGCAGGTCGGACGGAAGACGTCGTGGCATCGATGCGCATACGTCGAGGATTTGCTGGTCCTTTGGTGTGAGGCGTTTCCGTTCACGCTCCCAGGTGAGGACTTTTTTCCAGAAATCCGCCCCTAATGTAACAACCTCGGATTGGGCGTTGATTCCCTCGGTCAAAGCCTTCTTGGCCCTTTCATCCCGTTCCAGCATACCTGCTGTTTTGCCCATTCCGACATGTTCCGCACTCCGGCAGCTGGGTGAGTGATGACATCATGCGCTTCCCCTACCTCACCACGGTCGAAGGGCTGAAACTCGCGGCTCAGACCTTTGACAGGGACGTGACGACGCTGTCGTGCTGCGCGCGCTCAGTCCCGTCGTTTAAATTCCACCAACCAGATAAACAGTCGTGTTCGATAGAAAAATGCGCCGCAGCAAGCGATGGATTGCTGCGGCACCGTGATGTTATTGCTTGGCCGTCAATGCTGTGACGAGCGGCATGCCATCCTCACCCATCACAAGCGTCATGATGACTTTGTCGCCAACGGCGATATCAGGCATCACCTGAGCATCTTCGGCGAATGGCATATCCATCGTCATCTCGGGCCAGCCGATTTCGGGGATCGGAGCATGGCTGACATTCACGCTGTCTGCTTTGATGCTGTGTACCGTTGCCTCAACCTGGATGGCACTTTCGACAGATTTCTCATCCATGGCCATTGCGCCATGATTCATTTTTGTCGAACTGCTCATCTGGGCCATTGCCAGCGGCGCACTCAGGATGAGGGTAATGACGGTCAGCAGGGTCTTGCGCATGGGGGTCTCCTTTTTTACTGCGCCAGGGGGTCCCCGGCGATCATTCGCCAGGT
>JBLRXE010000486.1:0-2051 GCA_047920895.1 Roseovarius sp. | reverse complement strand
AAATCCTTCGGCAAGCTGGAAGTGCTGAAGGGCGTTGATCTGACAGTCGCGCGTGGCGAGGTTGTCTCTATCATCGGTGGGTCTGGCTCTGGCAAATCCACGCTGCTGACCTGCATCAACGGGCTGGAGCCGATTGATTCCGGCCGGATCACCATCGACGGCACCGAAGTGCATGCCAAATCCACCAACCTGAACAAGCTGCGCCGCAAGGTGGGGATCGTGTTTCAGCAATGGAACGCCTTTCCGCATCTGACGGTGCTGGAGAATGTCACCCTCGCCCCGCGCAAGGTGCTGGGCATGGCCAAGGCAGAGGCCGAGGCGATAGCCGAAAAGCAACTGCGCCATGTCGGTCTGGGGGACAAGCTCACGACCTATCCCTCGCGCCTCTCAGGCGGGCAGCAACAGCGCATGGCGATTGCCCGCGCGCTGGCCATGTCACCCGATTACATGCTCTTTGACGAGGTGACATCGGCGCTTGATCCGCAGCTTGTGGGCGAGGTTCTGGAAACCCTCAAGATGCTGGCCGAAGAAGGCATGACCATGATCTGCGTGACGCATGAGATGGGCTTTGCCCGTGATGTGTCCAAGCGGGTGGCGTTCTTTCATCAGGGCATCATGGCCGAAATCGGCGCGCCGGATCAGCTTTTCGGCGACCCGCAGCATCCCGAGACGCAAAAGTTTCTGGCCAACGTGCGCTGAGGGCGCGCGGGGCGATAGAATGTTGCCTAGAAACGGCGCGCGTCGAACGGCGCCAAGGCAATCGCCGGATCACGCCGCGCGGCAAGCGCCGCCACCAGTTCCCCTGTGCCCGCCGATTGCGTGAGCCCCAGATGCCCGTGACCAAAGGCATAGATCACCCGGTCGGCGCGCGGCGCGCGCGAAATGATCGGCAGGCTGTCGGGCAGCGACGGGCGAAAGCCCATCCATTGCGTGCCACCCTGCGGATCAAATCCCGGCAGGAAATCGCAAGCCTTGCGCACCAGCGTTTCCGCGCGCTTGTAATTGGGAGCAAGGCGCAAGCCCCCCAGTTCCACTGCCCCGCCCACGCGCAGCCCGTCGCCGATCTTCGACACGACAAAACCGTGATCGGCAAAGGTCAGATGGGTGCGCAGATCGAAACTGGCGGCGGGAAAGGTGGTGTTATAGCCGCGCTCGGTTTCGAGCGGGAGAGTGTCGCCCAAGGTGCGCGCCAGATGGTGCGACCATGCGCCCGCCGCCAAGACGACCTGATCGGCGCGGATAGTGCCGGCCGCGGTCTCGACCTCGACGCTGTCGCCCACCTGCCGCAGCGCGCGGATATCGGCGATCTCGATCACACCACCGGCGGCGACGAACTGCTGCGCCAGATGTTCGGTCCACCGCGCCGGATCGACCGTGTTCATCCAATCGGTTGTATAGCCCGCATGGGTGAAACGCGGGCTCAGACCCGGCTGGATCTCGGCCAATGCACCGGGGCTTTGAAGCAGGTCAAAGCGCACGCCATGCTTGCGCCGCAGGTCCCATGCAGGCAGGCTCGCGCGATAGGCGGCCGCGCCTTCATAGACCTGCAATTGTCCCTCGCGACGCATCAACGGCTCGCCCGCAACATCCACGATCAACCGCTCTAGCGCGGCGCGGGAATGGTGCATCAGGCTGGCCTGTGCCGCCACTGCCGCCGCATAACGATCCTGCCAACTCGCCCGCCAGAACTGCAGCATCCACGGCAAGAGCGGCAGCGCATAGGCAGGCGGGATAGACAGCGGCCCCAAGGGATCGAGCAGCCACTTCGGGGCCTTGCGCAGGATGCCGGGGGTCGCGAGCGGTTCGATATCGGTATAGGCAAAGGCCCCGGCATTGCCGCGTGATGTCTCTGCGGCGACGCCCTTGCGGTCGAGAATACGCACGGCATGGCCATCCCGTTGCAGCGCAAGCGCACTTGTAACACCGATGATACCGGCACCGATGACAATGATTTCAGAGCGGGCCATGGGGCACCTTTGCCGTAAGGGTCAGAGACGGATACCGTCGCGGAACGGATCGTTGGGATCGAACAAGAGCGTGCTTTCGGCCAT
>JBLRXE010000485.1:0-2061 GCA_047920895.1 Roseovarius sp. | reverse complement strand
AGCGCCGGATGCCGCATCGGAAAGTGATGCGTGGCATAGTGGATATAGTCATAGACCAGATAGCCGATGATGAAGAACCCCGTAAACGGCTCGGCCCACGGATAGGGAAGGACCATGTAGAACATGAGGTAAAGCACGACGATGATCGGCAGCGCGCCCGCAGGCGGCATCAAGAGGCGCGTCTTGTCCTGTGGCGTGTCGTGATGCACGCCATGAAAGAGATAGATGAATCGCCGGCCCATGTCGGTCTTGGGTTCGAAATGAAAGAGATAGCGGTGCAGCAGGTATTCGGCCAGCGTCCAGGTAAAGAGACCCGCCACCCCGATCATCACCATGCCGCCCCAGCCTATAGCATGCACCATGACCGCCCGCATCAGCAGCCAGATTGCGACCGGACCCCAGACCAGCAGAGGCACGATGGGATGCACATGGCTCAGCTTCTCGAGAATCGGATTCTTGAACAGGCGAACCGATTGGTCAACACGATGAGTGCGACTGGGCTGATGGCTTGTCATGTTGGGCACTCCTGAATCTGCGCCTGCTTACGCGTCTTCATATATGTCGGTTCTTGCCCGAAGAATAGAGGACGGCCATATTTTGCTGGTGCAAAGCCAATCCCCCGGCTTTGCTGTTATCCACTGCTCGAACTTTTCGTTGATCTGGCGTGCCAGGTCAACGGTCTGATTGTCGCGGTCAAGCGTGGGATCGCTGGGCACCAGTGGCGGGTGAAAGCGGACGCGAAAGCGCGCACCGGGCAGGCGTTCGGCCTGCACCGGCACCAACGGCACAGCAAACCGCAGCGCCAGACGTGCTGGCAACAAAGAGGATTCCTTGTCTTCGTCAAAAAGTGGGATTGGTTTGCCCCCGTCAACACGCCGGTCGGTCAGCATGATCGGCGAGCGGCCCGATTTCAGCGCATCGACAAAGGCACGCAGCCCCTCGCTGCGAGAGACCAGATCACAGCCCAGCATCCTGCGATAATCCAGCATCATGCGGTCGAGCCAGGGATTGGTCAGCGGCGCATACATCGCACTGGGGCGCACGCCCAGACGCGCGATGGCACACGCCATCATCTCCCAGTTGGCAAGATGCGCCGAAACGAATACCGCCGGTTTGCTGGGGTCGGTATAGGCGGGAATTTGCTCAAGAACCTCGATTTCCAGCGTGTCACGCTTGGGATTGCAGAGTTTGGCCAGATTTGGATACTCGCCCAGCACCGCGCCAGCATTGGCCCAGACCTCGCCGGCCAGTGTGTCGATCTCGGCGGGCGATCGGTCGGGCAGCGAAACCGTCAGGTTGGCGCGTACATGCTGGTTGCGCCGCGTAAAGATGCGCCCGAACATTCGCCCCAGACGCGCCCCGAGGGCCGAGGCCCATGCCACGGGCAGCAAACGGAAAAGCCCCATGACAGAGGCTACAACAACATAGTCGATGAACCACAGGACAGAGCGCGCGACACGGTTGTTGAACAGCTTGTCGCGATGGGCATTGGCGAGAATGAATTTGGCCAAGGAGGACTCGACTTCTTCTGGTTCAGTATGGATACTTAGATGTTAATTGAGGCTAGGTGCCGGAATTGCAAGCAGTTTCCAAGGTTGGTTCCGCCGCTCCGGCATGTGCGCCACGCAGGGCTGCGCAACGCGCAGCCCAGATCATCGCAAGAAAGGCCCCAGATGTCGCCAACACAGCCTGAGGGCGCTCAAATTCGGATGGTTGAGGCCAAAGACGGCCCCACGATCCGGGACTTCCTGCATCTGCCTGAGCGGATTTATGCCGGCGATCCGGCTTGGGTCGCGCCGCTGATCTTTGAACAAAAGCAGCGCGTGTTCGAGAATGCGCCGCTCTTTGCCCATTGCGCGGTTGCCCGTTGGGTGGCTTACCGCGACGGTGTGCCGGTGGGGCGGATCACAGCACAGCTTGATACGCTCCAGCCCGCGGCCGAGGACGGTGGCAAGATCGGTTATTTCGGGATGCTCGAGGCGATTGATGACCGGGCGGTGTTCGATGCGCTCTTTGGCGCGGCAGAGGACTGGTTGCGTGGCAAGGGGGTGGCCCATCTGC
>JBLRXE010000484.1:0-2064 GCA_047920895.1 Roseovarius sp. | reverse complement strand
GCGGCGTTTCTCGATCGCCGCCAGTTGATCGCCGGGGCGGCGGCAGGGATCGGCCTGAGCCTGATGGCGCAGCGCGCGCAGGCCGAGACACTGACGCCAAACGATTGGGGCGACATCACCACCTATAATAATTATTACGAGTTCGGCACCGACAAGGGCGATCCGGCGCGCAACGCAAGGATGCTGAAAGTCAGCCCCTGGAGCGTGACCATCGACGGTCTGGTGGACCGGCCCGGCGCCTATGGCTTTGACGAGATCATGGCCAGGATGACGATCGAGGAGCGCATCTATCGCTTTCGCTGTGTCGAGGCCTGGTCGATGGTGGTGCCGTGGAACGGGTTTGAACTGGCCGACCTGCTGGACCTGGCCGGAGTGCAGGGTGGCGCGACGCATGTCGCCTTCGAGACGGTGCTGCGCCCCGACGAGATGCCGGGGGTGCGCTATCCGGTTCTAGATTGGCCCTATGTCGAGGGGCTGCGGCTGGATGAGGCGCTGCATCCGCTGACGATCATGGCCACCGGCATCTATGGCCGCGAGATTCCCAATCAGAACGGCGCGCCGCTACGGCTGGTGGTGCCGTGGAAATACGGGTTCAAGTCGATCAAGTCGGTGGTGCGGATCACGCTGACCGACACGCAGCCGCCGACAAGCTGGAACAAGTCCAATCCGCGCGAATACGGCTTTTACAGTAATGTGAACCCGGAGGTGAGTCATCCACGCTGGTCGCAGGCCACGGAACGCAAGATTGGCGGCGGGCTGTTTTCGCGGCGCGAACCGACGCTGATGTTCAACGGCTATGGCGATGAAGTGGCGGGGCTCTACGCAGGCATGGATTTGAAAAAGAACCATTGATCAGGGTGCGGTCGCAGATACGGGCAGGCGGTCTGACATCCCTGATTGGCGCCCTGTATCGTGACAATGTGCGCTTTCCGACCCTGGCGCAGTCACGGGTGATTATGGGAGTGGGCCTATGGCCGAAGAAAAAGACATCATGCTGACATCGACGCTGACCTGTCCCGACTGTGGCCACGCCGAGACCATGACCATGCCGACGGATGCCTGTCAGTTCTTCTTTGAATGCGCGACGTGTCATACGGTGTTGCGACCAAAGGCCGGGGACTGTTGCGTCTATTGTTCCTACGGCGATGTGCCCTGCCCACCGATACAGCGCCACGATCCCTGTTGCACATGATGGGCCTGCGGGACCGGATCAACGGGCTGGCGCGGCGGGTGCCGGTCTGGGCGGTGTGGGGGCTTGGCCTCACTCCGGCGGTCTGGGCCTTTTATCTCGGTTTGACCGGCGGGCTGGGGGCCGAACCGATCAAGGCGCTGGAGCGGGCACTTGGCGAGACCGCCTTGCAACTGGTGATCCTCGGTCTCTGCCTCACGCCTCTGCGGCGGCATCTGGGGGTGAACCTGATCCGGTTTCGCCGGGCGGTGGGATTGCTGGCCTTTACCCATGTCTTTTTGCATCTGCTGGTCTGGCTGGTGCTTGATGTGCAGATCTGGGCGCAGATCCGGGCGGATATTCTCAAGCGGCCGTATGTGACGGTCGGCTTTAGCGCATTCCTTCTGATGAGTCCCTTGGCCCTGACCTCGAATGACTGGTCTGTGCGTCGGTTGGGCCCGCGTTGGCGGGCGTTGCACCGGCTGACCTATGGGGTGGCGGTGCTGGCGGCGGTGCATTTCATCTGGCTCAGCAAAGGCTTTCAGATCGAGCCGCTGGTCTATCTGGCGGTGATTCTGGCCCTTTTGGGGCTGAGATGGCGCCCGATGGGACCGAGTCGCCGGGTTTGAGCCGGGCGCCCGGGGCTGGGCTTGCCGGGTCTTGGGGGTAAATCTGTGGATAACCCCAGATGTAGGAAAGGGGCGCGGTTCGCTTGGGTAACATTGTTGCGCACAAGGGCGAAAATCTTGTCGATCTTTCCCCTAAGTCCTTAATTTTTCGTAAAAATCCGGTTTCGTGAAAAAAAGATGACAAAAGCCGAAAAAAGCTCTTGCGACTCTTTGGGGCTGACCGTAAATACCCCTTCACCGGCGCTGCTGAGGCGGTTGTTGGGACGC
>JBLRXE010000483.1:0-2081 GCA_047920895.1 Roseovarius sp. | reverse complement strand
CGGTCCGGGCGGCCATCCACCACCGAGGTCGCCTCGACCGTGTCCTTCATCGTCTTGAGACCCACCCAGACTCCGGCAAACCGGCTGAGCGCAAAACCGTAAATGCCGAAATCAAGAATTTCCTGCACCCCCGCCGGTGACAGCACCGGGATGGACATATTGACGCAGGACCAGTCGGATTGATGGCAGGTGGTGGAGCTTTCGCCGATGTGATCATCCCCCAGCGCCATCACCACCCCGCCATGGCGCGAGGTTCCGGCGAGATTGGCGTGGCGCATCACATCGCCCGACCGGTCCACCCCCGGCCCCTTGCCATACCAGAGACCGAAAACGCCGTCATATTTGCCCTCGCCGCGCAATTCCGCCTGCTGTGATCCCCAGAGCGCCGTCGCCGCCAGATCCTCGTTCAGCCCTTCCTCAAAGCGCACCTGCGCCGCACGCAGCACCTGTTCCGCGCGCCGCATCTGCTGATCCACGGCCCCAAGCGGCGAGCCGCGATAGCCCGTCACATAACCGGCGGTGTTCAACCCCGCCGCCCGATCCCGCGCCGCCTGCATCAGCATCAGCCGCACCAATGCCTGCGTGCCATTGAGCAGGACGGGCGATTTCTCCAGATCAAAGCGGTCGTTCAGCGTTACCTTCTGCGTGGTCATAGCGTGCCTCCCTTGGCTGAGGGCCTTGCCTCAATATAGGGCAATATTAGGTCATGATTTATGACCTACCAAGCAGAATTTTGCGAAAATGTCGCAGCTGTCCTATAAGCCATGGATGATTATCTGCTATTACGTTATCGGTGCCGGTTTCCTCAGAAAGACAAAGTTATGGATTGGGACAAGCTCAGAATATTTCACGCCGTCGCGGACGCGGGCAGTCTCACCCATGCGGGAGAGCAATTGCACCTGTCGCAGTCAGCGGTCAGCCGACAGGTGCGCGCCCTTGAGGAATCGCTCAACGCCACGCTTTTCCACCGCCATGCGCGCGGGCTGATTCTCACCGAACAGGGCGAATTGCTGTTCGATGCCACCCGCGCGATGATGAAACGCCTCGACGCCGCCACCGCCCGCATTCGCGACAGCGAGGAGGAGGTGTTCGGCGATCTGCGCGTGACAACCACCACCGGGTTCGGCACGCTCTGGCTGGCCCCGCGCCTGCCCAAGCTCTACGAGAAATACCCCGACCTCAAGATCGACCTCATGCTCGAAGAGCGCGTGCTCGACCTGCCCATGCGCGAGGCCGACGTGGCGATCCGTATGAAGGAACCGTCTCAGGCCGATCTCATCCGCAAGCGGCTGATGAGTGTGCATATGTGCCTCTATGCCACCCAATCCTATCTTGATGCGCATGGGAAACCGGCCGCGCTCGAGGATCTGGGCGCGCATCGCCTGATCTGTCAAAACCCGCGCTCGGCGCAGGTGGGCGCGGGCGCGATGCTGATCAATGAGCTGATGACCAACGACATTTCGTCGCTCTTGACGGTTAACAACTACTTTGGCGTGCTTCAGGGCGTGCTGAATGACCTTGGAATCGGTGTTCTGCCCGATTACCTGACCCGCGACTTCCCACAGCTAGTCCGCGTTCTGCCAGAGGTGCAATCGGTCGAAGTGCCGGTATTTCTGGCCTATCCTGAGGAATTGCGCCACTCCAAGAGGATCTCGGCCTTTCGCGACTTCGTGCAGGACGAGATCATCTCTTACCGCAAAACGGTTAAACAACAGGCGGTTAGCTAAGGTTTTACGCTGCCTCGGCTTCAGCCATGCACCAACCGCATAACGGACATGCTGCACCTGCGGCAATTTTAATCTTGATTGGACAGAACTGCACCATTATTTGCCCCTCATGACGGTGATAGCCGCAAGGCAGTCACTCTCATACCTCCCTGTTGGACTTCGGCCGAGCTTAGTGCTCGGCCTTTTTTTTCGCGCTGCCGCTATTTCAAGCAGACCGCTCAGATCACCGGCAGGTCACGCTCCGCACTCGATCTCTAGCCTCTGACCGTCTGTCACTCATGTAAATGGCGGGTCGTTGAACCCGCCATTCCAAATCCCGCCCGACTGTAACCGCGCTCAATGCGCCGCGCCAAC
>JBLRXE010000482.1:0-2085 GCA_047920895.1 Roseovarius sp. | reverse complement strand
CGGCCAAAGCGGCACAGGAGTTTCGTTGGGCCTGTTTTGAAAAAGATCTCTCTGCCAGATATCTGCGCGCCTATCTTGGCAAACTTCCCGCTTTCGAGGATATCGAGGAAGAAGAGCGGGCTGTCGCAATCGTCATGGCCGATCCCAGAATACCGGCAGCACTGCAGTTCTGTCTGGAATGGCGCGCCCCGGGCCGCGCGGTCGAGCTCATTTATGCGCGCCATTCAGAGCTTGACGGAGCACAGGTGGATGCGCTCGGCTCGATCGTCGAGGCGCTGGCCCCCGCCCATCCTCTCGCCGCCACATTGCTCTTGCGCGCCATGATCGAATTTGCACTGCACAAAGGCAGGCGCGAGCGCTATGAATATGCGGCCGGACAGCTTGCCTTTTGTGCAGAGCTTGCGGAACATATCGAGGATTTTGGCGCGTTCGAGACCCATGAAACCTATCTGGCACGGCTCAAAAAGCAATATGACGCGCGCACAGGCTTTTGGATCGAGCTCAAATGCTACGGCTATTCATGACCTTTCGAAAATCGTATTGGCATGGCGCATTTGTGACAAGGCCGGCCTGTGTGGTCCTCCGTCTCCTCCGCTACCGTTACGGATGCGGAGCCAGGATGAGGACCACAAAAGGGGAACCGGGGTCTGCGCGACCGGAGCGCGCCATTCGCCGGCACTGAGGTGCTGCCCGCGCAGGCGTGCGGGACCTATTGCCATGGCCATTGGACGGCGGCGCGCGCGACACCAATGACAAGGCCGCGTGACCGCGGCACTCTGCGGGATGGATACTCCCGGCATATGTCTGGCCCCGCCCATGCAACGCGGTGCCGGGACAGGTGCAGATCGGCGTGATGCGATCGCAGGGCCAGCGGAGGGCCAGGACGGGCGGGTGCGAGAGACATGGTGCGGGGGCTATGTTGGGCAGCAGCCCCCGCACGCCTAACGCCCGCTCTCGGGCGTTATCGGCCAGTCATGAGCCTTCGATACAGGCCATGAGATCCATATGCAGCTCGCGCGCAAAGCCGCGAGAGCCTTCAGACCATCCAGACCCGCAGGCCTGGATTGAGAGCGCGATGCGCCAAGCACAGCAGGGACAAAGTGCCAAATCCGCCGCTATTGCACCCCGAACAGAATATCCACCCGGCGGTCAATATCGGCCGCTGCACTCGAGGGCGCCATATTCTCGCCCCATCCCGCACTGACAGGCTGGATCCGGTCCGCCCGCACCCCAAGCCGCATCAGTTCGGATCCGACCGCAGCTGTGCGCAAGGTATCAATCCGCCGCGACTGGTCCGATGGCAAAGCCTCATCGGCCGCAGCATGACCCACAATCCTTGCCACTGTGTTGTCATACTGGACCAGGAAGGCTGCCGCCTCATTGAGAGCGCCAACAGAATCCGGCTGTGGCTCCGCAGAATCTTTGTCAAAAAACAAAAACACCGCCGTAGGCACAGGCTGTCCCCGCACATCAACCAGTTCCGAGCGGGGTGCGCATGCAGCCATGACCAGCAGCAGACCCAGCCCTGCAACTGTCCGGATTAGGTTGGATAATATGCTAACATGTCTCATGCGGGGCAGACTTCCAGATCAAAAAATTTCATTGTGCGGGAGAAGTCGCACTGACGGCCCCGGCACGACCAAAAGCGCTCGCGGAAAGACTGGTTGGCGCACCTGAGGGAGATGCGACAGACACGGCATCAGCGCCCGCGCGCGGATCATCTACAGTACCGGTCCGCGAGCTGGCCTGACGCGTGGTGTTGCCATCACTGTCTGTAGTGATTGAGGCACTCCCACGACGATCTCCGGTGTCATAAGCGACCGTAACATCAGGTGGGGCGGCAGGAGAAGACGGAGGGGGCGTTCCCGGGATGAACGGCGTTGGTCCGACCGAGATGGTGCTGATACACTGACTGTATGTCGGCAGGAAGCTCGCCTCAAGATAGCCGCAAGGGATTGCAACCAGCGAGCGTCTTGGGCCAGGGCGCAAATAGCCGCTGACTACGGTCACAGCGCGGCGGTTTCGCTCCTCGGCTCTTGGGGTCGGAATGATCGGCTGGGTCAGACCGAAAGATACGATACTGTC
>JBLRXE010000481.1:0-2086 GCA_047920895.1 Roseovarius sp. | reverse complement strand
ACAGGTGTGACCACCGCCGCGCCAAGTGCGAGACAGAGGATCAGGCAAAGCTGCCGCATCATCCCTGTCACCCTGCAAAAACCCCGGGAATCGATCGCGGCGCCTGATCCAGCCAACTGGGTGTCGGCAGGTTGTTGGCATGCAGGAACTCGGGATTAAACAGCTTGGATTGATAGCGCGTGCCGTAATCGCACAGGATCGTCACGATGGTATGGCCCGGCCCCATCTCGCGCGCCATCCGCATCGCCCCGGCGATATTGACACCCGTTGACGCCCCCATGCACAGCCCTTCATGCTGCAAGAGGTCAAAGACGATGGGCAATGCCTCGGAGTCGGGCACCTGACAGGCGAAATCGGGCGTGAACCCCTCGAGATTGGCGGTGATGCGCACCTGCCCGATACCCTCGGCGATGGACGTGCCTTCGCTTTCCAACTCCCCCTTGGTGTACCAGGAATAGAGCTTGGCCCCCATCGGATCGGCGATGCCCACCTTGACGCCCTTGGGTTGCAGCGCCATGCCGACCCCCGCCAGCGTGCCGCCGGACCCGACCGCGCAGATAAAGCCATCGACCCTGCCGCCGGTCTGTTCCCATATCTCGGGGCCGGTTGTCTCGATATGCGCCTGACGATTGGCCACGTTATCGAACTGATTGGCCCAGATCACGCCATTAGGTTCTGTTTTGGCAAGTTCATTGGCCAATCTCTCCGAATAACGGACAAAATTGTTCGGGTTTGAATAGGGTGCTGCGGGCACCTGCACCAGATCGGCACCGGCAAGCCGCAGCATGTCCTTTTTCTCCTGACTCTGCGTCTCAGGGATGACGATCACCGTCTTGAAGCCGAGCGAGGCACCGACCAATGCCAGACCGATGCCGGTATTGCCCGCCGTGCCCTCGACAATCGTGCCGCCGGGTTTCAGCTCACCGCGCGCGATGGCGTCGCGGATGATGAAGAGCGCGGCGCGGTCCTTGACCGACTGACCAGGGTTCAGAAACTCGCATTTGCCGAGGATATCACAGCCGGTTTCCTCGCTGGCACGGCGCAGGCGGATGAGCGGTGTGTTTCCAACGGCGGCGGCCAGATCCTGTGCAATGCGCATCTTTCATGCTCCTGTGGTCA
Source organism: Roseovarius sp. (assembly GCA_047920895.1). GTDB lineage: Bacteria > Pseudomonadota > Alphaproteobacteria > Rhodobacterales > Rhodobacteraceae > Roseovarius. Next base: position 967 of record JBLRXE010000481.1, on the reverse strand, counting down.
GCGTGTTCCCCCGGTTTAGGCGCTCGGGGGCGGGAACTCAAGCGGATGCACGCAGCCGCGCGCGTTCGCGCTCAAGCCACAGAAGGCTCAGAACAAGCGGCCCATTATTGGCCTCTCCGCTCTGCACAAGTGCCATCGCCCGCGTGAAATCAATCACATGGGTGCGAATATCCTCATGCTCAGAGGCCAGACCACCACGCCCCGTATCGGTATCGGGCAAATCGCAAATCCCAAGGAAAATATGAAACACCTCTGTGGAATAACCGGGTGTGCAATAGTGTGACGAAATCTTTTCCAACGCGCACAGCGTCAGCCCCGCCTCCTCAAGACATTCCCGGCGCGCGGCCTGTTCGGGGCTCTCGCCGCCGTCGATCCGCCCGGCCACCGGCTCCAGCATCCATGGGTGCGGATCACCGCGCCCATAAGGCCCCATACGGAACTGTTCGACCAAGAGCACGCGGTCGCGCGCAGGATCATAGGGCAGCACAAGGGCGGCATCGGTGGCCACGAACACCTCTCGCCGCAACGTGTCACTTAGGCTGCCGTCAAAGCGCGGGTGTCGAAGCGTGTAGGCGCGACTGAGGAAAAACCCGGCATGGGTGATCTCGCAGGCGATCTCCTGCACCGCGCGCGCCTCTGTCGCGCTGCGCAGATCGGCGGGCACAGGCATGGCAGCAGCCACCCGCGCCGCGGCGCGTGACAGGATCATGGGCAACCGGGCACAGATATCTCCGACCGGAACAAGACCCCTGAGGCTCAGGATCTCTTGTAACGCACGGTTCAGGATCTGCGCATAGCGCACGCGCCAATCCTCGGCTTCCCATGCAAGGCGCCCCGGCTGACCGGGAAACACCTGCGCCGCATAGGTCGTGCCTTGGCACTGGACGGTAAGCGGCTCCGCCGGGCCCAAGCCAAGGGCCTCGAGCAAAAATGTCAAATCCTTCACGGCCCGTGGATCGTCCACCAG
>JBLRXE010000480.1:0-2092 GCA_047920895.1 Roseovarius sp. | reverse complement strand
GAGATTGTCGCGGGTGCGGCGCATGGGGGCGTCGGCGGATTTGTAGATGATATGGCGCAGGTCATTGAGGCGGCCGGGCAGTTGCGGGCGCCCTTCGGCCAGCCATTTCTCGCGGCTCTGGCCGCCTTTCCACGCGCGGGTGGTGAAGCCCAGAATCTCGACCTTGACCGAGCAGCGTTCCAGCGTGCGCGCCAGAACATCGGCGCAGATGGCGGCGATGGAAATGGGGCGGCCGCGCATCGAGCCGGAATTGTCCAGAAGCAGCGTCACCATCGTGTCGCGAAACTCGGTATCCTTTTCCACCTTGAAGCTGAGGGGCGTGGTCGGATTGGCCACGACGCGGGCAAGGCGGCCTGCGTCGAGGATGCCCTCTTCGCGGTCGAATTCCCAAGAGCGGCTCTGCTGCGCCTGAAGGCGGCGTTGCAATTTGTTGGCGAGGCGCGAGACCGCGCCCTTGAGCGGTTCCAACTGTTGATCGAGATAGGCGCGCAGGCGTTCCAGCTCGACCGGGTCGGCCAGATCCTCGGCGCGGATTTCCTCGTCGAAGGCGGTGTTATAGACGGTGTAATGCGGGTCGGCGTCGGAAATGGGCGCAGGGGCAGGCGGCTCGAGCGGGGCTTCGCCCTCGGGCAGCTCGGTTTCGTCCTGCATGTCCTCGTTGGCCATATCCTCCATGCTGACCTGGGCCTGGGCTGCGTCCTGCTGTTCGTCCTGGCTGCGCTCGGGGTCGGCTTCGGCCTCGGTTTCCTGGCTGTCGTCCTGACCGGAGCTGTCGGGTTCTTCCTGTTCTTCGCCGGACTCCTCTGCCTCGTCCTGTTGGTCGTCGTCCAGGCTGTCGGGGTCATCGCCCAACTGGTCGCCGTAGCCCAGATCCTCGATGATGCGGCGGGCGAATTTGGCGAAAGCTGTTTGATCGGCGAGCGTGTCCTGAAGCGCGCCCAAGGTGCCGCCGGCCTGTTCCTCGATAAAGCCGCGCCAGAGGTTCATCACGTTTTGCGCGCCTGCGGGCATGTCGCGGCCTGTGGCGAGGTGGCGGATGAGATAACCGGCAGCGGCGGGCAGGGGCGCGTCGGCGGTCGAGGTGATCCGCTCGAACCCAAGGCGGTTCGCGTCCTGCGCGATCTTGGCGTCGATATTGGTGGCGGTGCCGGGCATGTCGCGGGCGCCCACCGCCTCGCAGCGGGCGGTTTCCATCGCCTCGTAGAGGTCGCGCGCCATGTCACCGGGGGGCGCGTAGCGGGCATGGGTGCCGGCGTCGTGGAATTTATGCCGAAGGGCAAGGGCGTCGGCGGTGCCGCGGGCCAAGAGCACCTCTTCGCGGCTCATGCGGCGGGAGACCTGCGGCAGGCGCATGGCGTCGCCCGAGATGCCGCTGGGGTCCACCGAATAGCTGACCGTCAGGTCGGAATCGTCCGCCATCACCTTGGTGGCGTTGGCGAGCGCCTTCTTGAACGGATCGGCGGGGTTGTCGGTGGGTTTGTTCATCGGGCTGTCCCCGTGGTTTTGGCAGTTAGCGATGTGTTAACCGAAAGTTTGCAATGATGCATCCAAGAGCTTATCTTGACCCAAGAGGGAGCCGCCAAATGGCAGAGACACCGGAAAATCATACCGTAGCACTCTTGCAGGAAATGCGCCGCGAAATGCGGGAGCGGTTTGATGCGATTGACACCCGGTTTGACGGAATTGACACCCGGTTTGACGGAATTGACACCCGGTTTGACGGGGTCGATGCGCGTATCGACGGGCTTACGCATATCCTGACGCTCATGGCGGCACATTCTCACGATCTTGACGCGCGCGTGTCCACGCTGGAAGACGCGGCCAAGACCGAGGTCTGAAGCGCCCGTTCGCGTCACCGCACTTTCACATTCGCGGCACTCTCGGGCAGTTCCTCGTCAAAGCAGCGCTGGTAGAATTCGGCGACGGTCTGACGCTCCAACTCGTCGCATTTGTTGAGGAAGGTCAGGCGGAACGCGTAGCCCACATTGCGGAAGATGGTGGCGTTTTGCGCCCATGCGATCACGGTGCGGGGGCTCATGACGGTGCTGAGTTCGCCATTCATGAAGGCGGTGCGCGAGAGGTCGGCAACCGT
>JBLRXE010000479.1:0-2103 GCA_047920895.1 Roseovarius sp. | reverse complement strand
AAGGAATTATGGGGCAAGGATGCGCCCTTTGCCGGTCACTCCTGAGCCAGCATTGCCGCGACCTCATCGGCCATGGGAATCGCCTCCGACGCGCCGGGACGCGTGACCGCAATGGCGGCGGCACAGACCGCGCGGCGCAACGCCGAGTCCGGCTTCAGCCCCGCCGCCAACCCAGCCACCAGATACCCGGCAAAGGTATCCCCGGCCCCGGTCGTATCGACCGGCACAACTTCGGGCGCAGGAATAGTGACTGGTTCGTCCCGATCCGCTTCTTTCCAGACCACACCGCGCGCGCCCCGCGTGACACACAACATGGGCACCTGCACCTCGCCCATCTCACGCCCCATCTGCGCCGCCTCGCCTTCGTTCAGCATCAAGAGCGTGACATGAGGCAAAACCGCCCGCACCGCCGCCACATCAAAGGGCGCGGCGGAACAGGCAATGCGCAGCCCCTTGGCGCGGGCCATCTGCGCCGCCTCGGCCTGCAAATTCGTCTCGTTCTGCATCAAGAGCCAATCACTCGGCCCTGCCGTCGCCAACGCCGCCTCAATATGCTCCAACCGCAACGCCCGATTGGCCCCGGCATGGATCACGATGGCATTCTCACCACTGTCCTCGACCGTGACCACCGCATGCCCCGACACACCCGACCCCCGACCCACATGCCGCACATCCACGCCCGCATCCGCCAATTCCACCACCATCCAATCGCCATCCACGCCCACCGCTCCGATGTGCACGACCTGCCCCCCGGCCCGCGCCACGGCCATCGACTGGTTCGCTCCCTTGCCTCCCAAGGCCCACACATAGCCCTGCGCCGTCACGGTTTCCCCCGCATCTGGCAAATGCGCCACACGGTAGACGTGATCGGCATTGATCGACCCAAGATTGTAAATCATCGCGCCCGCTTCTTCTTGGCCCAAATACTCATCTTACTTTTCCAAGGATAACATCCCCGCGCCCGCCCGCAATCGCGCTTTGGTCTTTCCCCTCAAGACATGGATTTGTAAGGTCGCCCGAGAAACAGGGGGGCACAGGTGAACACCACGGGATCAACCGTCACGCCGATGATGGCGCAATATCTGGAGATCAAGGCGCAATACCCCGAAGCGCTGCTCTTCTACCGCATGGGCGATTTCTACGAGATGTTCTTCGACGATGCCGCCGCCGCCGCCGAGGCGCTCGATATCGCGCTGACCAAACGCGGCAAGCATCTCGATCAAGACATTCCGATGTGCGGCGTGCCTGTTCATGCCGCCGAAGGCTATCTGCTGACCCTGATCCGCAAAGGCTTTCGCGTCGCCGTCTGTGAACAAATGGAGAATCCCGCCGAGGCCAAGAAGCGCGGCCCCAAATCCGTGGTCCGGCGCGAGGTGGTGCGCCTCGTCACCCCCGGCACCCTGACCGAAGAAAGCCTGCTTGAGGCGCGGCGTCACAATTACCTTGCAAGCTTTACGACTCTGCGTGGCGCGGGTGCGTTGGCGTGGGTCGATATTTCCACCGGCGCCTTTCATGTCATGCCGCTGACCCCTGCACGGCTTGGCCCGGAACTGGCCCGCCTCGCCCCGCGCGAGGTGCTGCTGGCCGAGACGGAAATCCAGAGTTTGGGTGAATTGGTCTCTGAATCCGGCGCCTCTCTGACCGGCCTCGGGCAGGCCGCCTTTGACAGCACCGCAGGCGAGCGGCGGCTTCGCCTGCTCTATGGCGTGGACACGCTCGATGCCTATGGGTCCTTCACCCGGCCCGAAATTGCCGCCATGGGCGCCATCGTCGATTGGCTCGACATCACGCAAAAGGGCAAATTGCCCCTGTTGCGCCCCCCTGTTCGCGAAAACGAGGCGCGCGTGATGCAGATCGACACCGCCACCCGGCGCAATCTCGAACTGACCCATAGCTTGGGCGGCACGCGCACCGGATCGCTCCTGGCCACCATCGACCGGACGGTGACAGCCGGCGGCGGGCGCCTGCTAGAACGGCGCCTTTCCAGCCCCAGCCGCGCGCTCGATATCGTGCTGGCGCGTCTGGACGCAGTGCATTTTGCGGTGGAACAGAGCCACATATGCTCGGATCTGCGCGAGGCTTTGCGCCGGGTGCCCGATCTCG
>JBLRXE010000478.1:0-2108 GCA_047920895.1 Roseovarius sp. | reverse complement strand
CGAATTAAAGGGCAAGATCAACGTCATCCCGGAAATGTCTGATGTCATGGCGCTTGCGATTTACTACGCCGGGGGGGAATCCTGCACCACCGATATGGAGGTGATGCGCAAGGTGCGTGACACGCTGGTCGAGGCCAAGGCGCATTGGAAGGCGCTGGATTACGGCACGGTCGATGCCCATGTCGCGGGCGATTTCTCGGCCGGGATCTATTGGAACGGGGCGACCATGCGGGCGCGGCTGCAAAACGCCGATCTCGCCTATGGCTATCCCAAGACCGGCTACCCGATCTGGATGGACAGCGCCGCCGTGCTGGCCGACGCCCAGAACCCGGAAAACGCGATGACGTTCATCAATTTCATCCTCGAGCCGGAGAACGCCGCGTTGATCTCGAACTTTGCACGCTACGCCAATGGTGTGACCGGATCGGAAGCGTTCATGGATGAGGTGATGCGCGCAGCCCCTGAAATCGTCGTCGCGCCGGAACTGGCGGCGGCGGGTAAATTCAGCCCGGCGTGCTCTCAGGAAGTGAACGATCTGCAATCGCAGATCTGGACCGAAGTGCTGCAATAACCGACCTCGGGCGCACCCCTTTGACCTTGGGGTGCGCCCCCTGTCGCCTCGACCGCCCCCCGGCGAGAACCGACGCCACGCCCCGGAGCGCCATCCCCAAGCAGGGCACAGACATGTAGTGCCGGATGCGACATCGCCTGACGGGGCATATCAGGCCGTTGCGCGCGCCGGCAGTCGCGGGGTTGGGATTGCACCCTGCGACGGGGGGCGAGGTGGTCTTGATCGTGACCGCGCCCGCGCCTGCATCCCTGCGCGAAATCTTCCCCCTAGCAAGCGGCCCCCCCATCGCCTAAGTTTACCACAGATGTATGGAAACCGGCCGCGGGGGTGCCATGAGTGACACGGGACTTCAGAAACTGGCCTTCCTGCTATTGGTGGCACTGATCCTCTTTGTCGCGGCGACGGGGGGCGTGTGATGGCGCAGCGTTTTGGCGGCAAATACAGCCCCGATGGCGCGGACAAGGACGCGCCGGGCCCGGACCGCGGCGGGTTTCGCGGGGCGCGGCGCACGCGGGCGGGCGGGCGTGTGAACCTCCTGTTTTTTGCGCCTTTGCCACTGGCGGCGCGGGCCTTTGCCTCGGGTCCGGTGGACCTTGCGTTCAACCTTGCTGCACTGGGGGCGCTGCTCTTGGCGGCATGGCTCACCCGCGAGGGGATTCAGGCGCAAGAAGCCTATGAGGCGCGCAAGATCGCGCGCCGTCCGGCCATTCCGCGCAAGATCTTTGCCTCTGTGCTCACCGGCCTCGGCCTTGGGCTTGCGGGTTATGCCAGCGGCAGTGGCCTGATAGAGCCGCTGATTTATGCCACCCTTGGCGCTGTGCTGCACAGTTTTGCCTTTGGTCTCGATCCGCTCAAGGACAAGGGGATGGCGGGCGTTGACAGCTTTCAGAGCGACCGGGTGGCGCGCGTGGTCGATCAGGCCGAGGAATATCTGCGCGCCATGACCGAGGCGCTCCGGCGGGCGGGCGACCGGCAGGCGGAAACCCGGCTTGAGCGGTTCCAGATCACCGTGCGCGACATGCTGCGCACGGTCGAGGATGACCCCCGCGATCTGACGGCGGCGCGCAAATATCTGGGCGTCTACCTGATGGGCGCGCGGGACGCGACGGTCAAGTTCGCCGATCTGCACGCCCGCGCCCCCAACCCCGCCGCACGCGACAAATACCTCGCGCTCTTGGGCGATCTGGAACAGAATTTCACCGCCAAGACCCGCGCGCTGATGCAGGACAACAGCACCGATCTCGATATCGAGATCGACGTGTTGCGTGACCGGCTGGAGCGCGAAGGCGTTCACCTAGAAACCAGAGATTTAGCGTAAAAGGGACCACACTCATGTCAGAGACCACCCGCCAGAAGGCCGAAGCCGTGCTGAAGGATGTCGAGGCCGTAAGCCGCGCCGTGCTGCCCGAACCCACCGCTGCCAATGCCATTGTGCCGCTCGAGCAGGCCGACGCGCCGCAAAGCGCCGAGATCACCCGCCGCATGGCCGAGATCGACATGAGCGATACGCAATCCATCGTCTCTTTCGGCTCTGCCG
>JBLRXE010000477.1:0-2112 GCA_047920895.1 Roseovarius sp. | reverse complement strand
ACAGCAAGGTGCCGGTATTCTCTGAAACCGAGCTGAACCGCTACGCCCGCCACATCATCCTGCGCGAGGTCGGCGGTCCCGGCCAGCGCAAGCTGAAAGAGGCACGGGTGCTGGTGATCGGGGCCGACGAGCGGCTGGAGGCGGTCGAGGTCACGCTGTTGCGGCGGCAGGGCAATGATATTCTGGTGGCCGCGCCGGGGCTGGCGGGGCGCGATGTGGTGGCCGAGCGCACGCCGGTTCTGGGCGCGGGCATCAAGGTGCGCCGGCTGGAGAGTGCCGCGGCCGCGCCGCAAGCGGGCACTGTGACGCTCAGCCCGGACAGACGGGCGCGGCTGATGGCCTATGTCGAGGCCAGCACCGATATGCCGGAAGAGGCCAAGCGCCGTCTCTTGGCGCTGTTGGAGCAGCCCGAGGTCTCGCTGAGCACGGTGGAACGGCTGGAACGCCGCATCGGGGGCTGAGCGGCATGGCGGGGCTGATTTCGTGGTTCACGCGGCATCGCACGGCGGCCAATCTTCTCTTGGTGCTGATGGTGGCGCTTGGGCTGATGGCGATGCCGCGGATGCGGGCGCAGTTCTTTCCCGATGTGGTGATCGACAATGTGAGCGTGTCGGTCATCTGGGACGGGGCGAGCGCCGAGGATGTGGACGGGGCCATCGTGCAGGTGCTGGAACCCGCATTGCTGGCGGTCGAGGGGGTCGAGGCGGCGACCTCGCTCAGCCGCGAGAACAGCGCGCTGGTCACGCTGGAGTTCGAGCCGGGCTGGGACATGGCGCGCGCGGCGGACGAGGTGCAGGCGGCGCTTGATATCATCACCACCCTGCCCGACGAGGCCGAAGAGCCAGTGGTGCGGCGCGGCGCGTGGCGCGATCAGGTGACGGATGTGGTGATCACCGGCCCGGTGGACCCCGAACAATTGGCGCGGCTGGCGGATGAGCTGGTGGCGCGGCTGTTCGAGGCTGGCGTGACGCGCACCACGATTCAAGGCGTGGCCGCGCCCGAGACGGTGGTCGAGGTGCCGGGTCCGGCGCTGATGGCCCATGACATCACCATGGCCGAAATCGCCGCCGCGATTGCCGCCGAGATCACCGCCGATCCGGCGGGGGACATGACAGGGGCCAATACCCGCCTGCGGATCGGTCAGGACAAGCGCAGCGCGCGCGACATTGCCGCGATCACCCTGCGGATTGCGCCCGATGGCCGCGCGCTGACGGTGGGCGATGTGGCGCGCGTCAGGGTCGAAGGCGCGACGCGGGCGCTGGCCTATTATGTGGGCGATGCCCCGGCGATGAGCGTGCGGGTGGACCGCTCTGCGCGGGGCGATGCGCTGGATATTCAGGCCAAGGTGCAGGCGGTGGCGCATCGCATGGCCGAAACCCTGCCCGAGGGGGTCAGTGTTGACCTGATCCGCACCCGGGCCGAGGCCATATCGGGCCGGATCAAGATGCTTCTGGACAATGCGCTGACGGGTCTGGCGCTGGTGGTGGGGTTGCTGTTCCTGTTTCTCAATGCGCGCACGGCGTTCTGGGTCGCGGCAGGGATTCCGGTGGCGATGCTGGCGGCCATGGCCTTTATGTATGCGGCGGGGCTTACGCTCAACATGATCTCGCTTTTCGCGCTGATCATCACGCTGGGGATCGTGGTGGATGATGCCATCGTGGTGGGCGAACATGCCGATGCGCGGCACCGCAAACTGGGCGAGCCGCCGATGGTTGCGGCGGAACGCGCCGCCGGGCGCATGGCGGCCCCGGTCTTTGCCGCGACGCTGACCACGCTGATTGCGTTCTTTGGGTTGGCGGTCATTGGCGGGCGGTTTGGCGATCTGATCTATGACATTCCGTTCACGGTGATTGCCGTGCTGCTGGCGAGCCTGATCGAGTGTTTTCTGATCCTGCCCAACCATATGGCTCATGCGCTGGCCCATTCGGCCAAGGTGCATTGGTATGACATCCCGAGCCGGGTGGTGAACCGGGGTTTCGGCGTGGTTCGTGACCGCGCCTTTCGCCCGCTGGTCGGGCTGGTGATCCGGGCACGCTATGTGGTTCTGGCGGGGGCGGTGCTGTTGTTGGCGACGCAAGTGGCCAGTTTCGTGCGCGGTGATGTGACATGGCG
>JBLRXE010000476.1:0-2120 GCA_047920895.1 Roseovarius sp. | reverse complement strand
AATATCGGTGTGCGCGCCAGCAATGCGGGCGCAAGCATTGCGGTCACGCACAATTTCAGCACATGGTCGGACATGACGGCATTGTTTCGTCCGTCGCGCTGGCGGAATCCGATTCGACCGGGCGGGACGCTTTCCTGGCTGAATTACAAGGCATGGCGCGATGAACCGGGACGCACTGGCAAGGTGTTGCTTGGTGAGGCGATTGTCGTTGGCGCGGGTTATGCAATCTATGAGGCGACCAAGAGTAGCGGCAGTAGTGGCGGCAGCGGCGGCGATCCGGCCCCGGCTCCGGCCAGTGCGCCTTCAGCGCCAAGCGGGGGTGGCGGGCCAAGCCCTGGACCAAGTCCTGATCCGGGGCCCGGACCAGATCCCGATCCGGGGCCTGGACCAGATCCCGATCCAGGGCCTGGGCCGATCATTGAAGAACCGTGAACATATCGATTACAGGCATATAGTATATTCCCATGACAAAGTGAATCCGTCCAACACGGGTTCACTTTGTCACGCAACAGACAAGTGCAAGGCTATGCAGATGCTACGAGGTCAGCTTATTTCCGTACTCCTGGTTGCGGCCTGTGTCTGCCTTGCACAACAGGAAGTGCGAATAACCGAACTGGCTGCCGGGAACTTACGTTTTACTCTGGTCCCTGCGGCCGGTGCGTCGGAATACGCTTGCCGGATTGAATGGTGCTCGGATCTTCGAACTAAGTGGACAAACGGATGGTATCGGCCATTTGAGACGCAATATGCGAACGCCAACGGATTATATTCGGCGGCGATTCCCCGGTTCTTTCGAATTGTTTCCCGTACCGACGGGCCTCTGTCAGGGGGGTCCGAGGCGACGAACTATGTCGTGACTGCTGTTGTTCCGTCCGTCGTGGCGAATGGGATTATCACATGGTCGGGACCAAGTGGCGGCGACCGGGTGTATCATGTGGAGTTCACGTCCGGCGCAGGGGATAACTGGTCAGGCCATTGGCGAGATCAGGCGAATATCACGGCAATATCTCCGGCCACCGGCTCGTTTCAGTTGCCCTTGCGTTTCAGGGTCGTCGAAATCGCGCCGGATGACGGCGTGGAATATCCCTGGTGACGAAGGACAGCGCGGAACGGCACTCTTTCGAAGCTAATCCTGTGGAGGTTTTCGCTTGCGTTTCGCACCGCGTTGCGCCTTGACTTCCTGTTCGGCAAGAAACTCATCAAAGCTCTTGTAGTTTGGCGCTCCACGACTCCGGTTGCGTTTGCCTTGAATCGTTTGGTCAATGTAGTCCTTGAGAAAATCACATATAGCATCGAATGCCGCTACGGGGTTCATGTTGATCGGATTTCCGAATGCCTGCTCGACTCTCTTGCTGATGAAGGCATAGGAGAATCGTGTTTTTCTCCCATAGCTGGAGTCGGCCTCGCGATATTCGTTGTAACGTTTGGTCAGATAGCGGCAGTAATTGCGCTTGCTCAGGTCGGCTCCTATGGATCCTTCCGGTGGTCCGGCTGGCGGCTTCCGCTTGCCGGTGTACTTGTGAACGACGGTTTGCTGGATGACATTGCCCACGTTGTGTCCGCCGCTGAACTCGATGACGTTCTGCACAGGTGGCGGCTGGGGTGCGGCAATCCGTGGACCGATCTGATCCGACCGTTGCTGCTTGAGCAGCGCGTTGACGGCCATCGGCAAATGGAGGGCAAACGCTCGTTTGAATTCCTGTGGATCGCCATAGGAATGCACAAGCGCGGAACGGCGCATTTCTTCCTTGAACCGCACCAATTGGCGCAGTTGTTCGGCGTCAGCCTCGGTCATATCCGCTTCCGGTTCGTGAAAATACAGCATCACGGCACGGCCATCCGCGATGCTGCGCCGAATCTCTTCTTCCGTCCCGGAATCTGCACACCCGGTGGGAGATCCAAACCTGGAGCGGAATACGGCAATCAGAATGTCAGAAGCATTCAGGGCCTGATGATTGATGACGGCTTGCGGACGGCCAATCGCGGGATGGGTATCGCGTTTCCATGATACGGGTTTCAGTGTTGCACTATGCGCTGAGGAATGGACGTCATTCCATTCGCTGACCGTCTCGAAGAATGCAGTGCATTCTTCGACGACATCGCCGGGAGCGGACCAGAAG
>JBLRXE010000475.1:0-2137 GCA_047920895.1 Roseovarius sp. | reverse complement strand
GGCTCATGCCGACAACATCATCGTCGATGAGGTTGGGCTGCTCGAAAACCCCCGCCCTTGATGCGCGGATCCCACGGTCCAAAGCCGCGGGCGAGTGGATGCGCACGCGGGGCACCCCGCAAAAACCCCTCGCATGTGCGGCCACGATCTGATTGCCTTTGCCCTACTTCGTTTCACGTGCCGAATTGGACGCAGAGGTTTGGTGCACACAAGCTCCCTGCCCGCTGCATGACTGCACTGACGCTGACTTGAACGCTGCCAGGCCGGTTACAGCGTGGATTTGACGCCGCGATCAATAGTCGTGTCTCACGACTGACTGCGAACGGGCCAATCAGGCAGTTTGCAGCACGTGGGCCACATGCTCTGGTTCAGCCTCAATCAGCTTGAGGTATGCCCGCACAGCCATAGGCGGCAATGTACGGCCAATCTCGTACTGCCGAATGTTGGCCAAGGGGATCGAATACCGCTCAGCAAATTCGGCCTGCGACAGCCCAAGTCGGTTGCGCAGCTTACGGATACGACGCCCCATCTGCGCCCGCTCAAGGCCAGCTTGGCTGACAGCCCGATCCTCAGCATCGTCGGGATCAGCCGGGATCGCTATGATAGCTTCTTTGCTCACTCGGGTTGCTCCTTCGTACCGACAGAAACCGAACCACATTGCCCCGATAAACATGGATGGCAGTCCAGAGCTTGCCATCGATCAGGCCAATCGCCTTGTAGCGATCCTCCCGATCCTCATCCCTGATTGTGGGAACAATCAGAACGTCGCCATCGTCAAAGACCTTGGCTCCGTGGGCGAGTGAGACACCATGCTTGGCCAAATTGGCCGCATCTTTGTCGGTGTCGAACTCGATTTCCATTGCCCGCATGAGTATGTGATTTACATAGTTATGTCAATCATGTCCTGTCCGGCAAAACGGCGCTATCGTTGGCGAGCCGAAATGAGATGGCTGGAAATGCCGCTTGCCAAATAGTCGTGTGACAAGAGACTTCTGGATCAGGTGCTGGACCGCTTTTGGGCTGCGATCTGGAATTTCCGACGTGAAACCCACATCCGCCAACCCCCGACAATCGTGGATCAGTGCAGCCGCCGGCAGCGTCATCACACAGATCGCGGCGCACACCAAGCAGCCGCCCGGCATCGCCAGGGTGCCGACCGGGTTCGCGCTGATCTGATGGCCCGGGCCGGCCCTTGCGGAGCGCCCCGGACAGGCTTGTCTTACCCATGTCTTACCGGCGGAGGTTCAGTCATGGCTTTGCAAGAACGGATCACAACGGTGATCTCTACCAAGGAGCAGGTCATTCTGCCCAAGGCCATCCGCGACCAGCGGCGCTGGGCCGCTGGCACGCGGCTGATTGTCGAGGATACCCCTGACGGCGTACTCTTGAGGGCCACGACGGTCTTTCCTGAAACGAGCATCGAGGCTGTGTTCGGCTCCCTGAAGTATAGCGGCCCCGCCCTCACGATTGAAGAGATGGATGCAGTTATTGCGCGGGAAGCACAGCGCCGTGCGCGCGATTGATGCCAACGTCCTCGTCCGCTTTCTGACCGCTGATAACCCTGTTGAGGCGCAGGCGGCGCGGGGCGTGATTGGGGGTAGTCAGATTTTCATCGGCACCACGGTGATGCTGGAGACCGAGTGGATCTTACGTGCCGGCTACCGCCTCTCACCGCCGGAAATCGCGGCCGCGCTGCGTGGGCTTGGCGGACTGACGGGAGTGACGCTGGAGGAGCCGGCCGAGGTTGCGCAGGCACTGGACTGGATGGCCGAGGGAATGGATTTTGCCGACGCACTGCATCTCGCGCGATCGGGCAACTGCGGTGCCTTTGTAACCTTTGACCGCAAACTCGCGCAAGGCGCCAAGGTAGTCGGGGCGATACCTGTCGAGGTCCCCAGCTGAAGAAGATTGAGGGTGTGCGTGGCGAGCGCATCGGCGCGGCGATTGCTCGAGGCGGCGGAGCGACATCCGCGCTGCAACTTCCGGCAAAAACGTCGCCGCTCGCCTGGGCGTCAGCTTTCCACGAGCTTCAGCGCCGCAAGGCTGGCGCGGGTCGATAATATGTCGGCCATTGGCGCAACATCATCCTGGTGTGGATTGCCGGGGACCTGAATGCCCTTGGCAATTTCCTCGCTCA
>JBLRXE010000474.1:0-2139 GCA_047920895.1 Roseovarius sp. | reverse complement strand
GTGAAGAAGCGGCCAAAATTGTTGCCCGCCTCGATCACCGCACGGTAGCCCGCGATATTGGCCATCGAGCTGAGCGCGTCCATCTTCTGTGCGCGGCTGATGCGCGGCACCATGTCCATGGCGATGACCGACGCGCCCTTGTCAGCCAGGAGCTTCATCTGCGCCTCGTTCTGCGCCGGCCAGAAGAAGGAGATCAGAAGCTGGCCTTCGGTCAGGCGCTTGGCCTCTGTCTCGCTGGGCGGGCGCACCTTGGCGACAATGTCCACGGCCTTGTAGAGCGCGGCGGCGGTCTTGATCACCTCGGCCCCGGCGGCCTCATAGGCCGCGTCCGAGAACCCGGCCGCAGCCCCCGCGCCGCTCTCGATGGCACAGTCATAGCCCAGCTTTTGCAATTGCAGGGCCGAATCGGGCGTCATGGCGACCCGATTCTCACCCTCATGCACTTCCTTTGGCGTTCCGATCTTCAATGCTGTCTCCCCCTCTGGCAGATGACGTGTTCTGATGGCCCCGCAGCGCGGCGTGCCGGTTTCCTTGTCCCGAAGGTCGTTATTTCACACTATTTCGTGAGTGACGAGATCAAGATTGTCGCGGTGTCTACAACCAACGTCTGGTTTTTTCGCAATAACGGGCAAAATCCATGCGGAATTTGCGGCGCATCCGGTCCTCTTCCGGGATAATGAAGCGTTTTTCAATCACCCAGACGAAAACGGGAATCAGCGGCAGCGCCAGAACCGCATCCCAGCGCAGAATCAGCCCTGCGAGAATCAGGGTATCGCCCAGATAGATCGGATTGCGCGAGCGCCGGAAAATACCCGACTGGATTACCCGTTCCGGTGTCTCATGGGGCACGATGGTGGTCTTGTGACGGCGAAATTCCATGGCCGCCATCACGACCAGCAATATCCCCGCGCCCACCAGCAGCCCCCCCAACAGATCCGCCCATATCTCGCCAAAGCCGAGGCGCATGCCATAATGGCTGGATTGCAGCCACGCGACGGCCAGAAATCCCGCCAGCCAGACGGGCGGCATGTCAATCCATTTCAACATGGGCCGTGTCAGCATGGGCCTGCGATTCCTCTTGCGGTTGCCTCTGCACCAAGAGCGCGTAGAGTAACGCGAGTTATGGCGGAGGCAAGATGACAATCGCGGGCAAACATGCATTGGTAACGGGCGGCGGCAGCGGCATTGGCCTCGCCATCGCCCGCGCGCTGGCCGAGGCGGGCGCGCAGGTGACCATCACCGGGCGGCGCGCCGCGGTGCTTGAGGCGGCGGCCGGTGCCGGGCTGCATCCCCTCGTGATGGATGTGAGCCAAGAGGCGCAGGTGGTGGCAGGCGTGGCCGAGGCTCAGGCTGCACGCGGCCCGGTGCAGATCTGCATCGCCAATGCCGGCATCGCCGAAGGCCGCGCCCTGCACAAGACCGACGCCGCATTCTGGCGTCAGATCATGGCCACCAATCTCGACGGCGCGTTTTATACCCTGCGCGAATGCCTGACCGAGATGCGCCAGACCGATTGGGGCCGGGTGATCGCCATTTCCTCTATTGCAGGGATCAAGGGGCTCAAGGGGGCCGCCGCCTATACCGCTTCGAAACACGGGATGATCGGCCTCATCCGGGCGCTGAGCGAGGATTATCTCGGCACCGGCCTCACCTTCAACGCGATTTGTCCCGGCTATGTCGATACCGAGATCGTCAGCCGCAACGTCACCGCGATTGCCGAGCGCGCGGGCGTCTCGCAGGACGCGGCGCGCGCCATGATGGTCGAGACCAACCGCCACAAACGCCTGATCGCGCCGGACGAGGTGGCACAAGCCGTGCTCTGGCTCTGCGGTCCGGGCTCCTCCAGCATCAATGGCCAGACCATCGAGATCGCGGGCGGTCAGGTCTGATCCGCCGCCGCGCGGCCCACTTGATTTCTTTATGGCGAAAATACTCCGGGGGGTGCGGGGGGCAGCGCCCCCTGCCCTACGCCGGACATGATTGACCCGGTTTTAGACACAATCGTCTAAAATTCTCCCGAATGCGCGCCCATTGCCGCCGCACCCTCTGTGTATCAAGCTTGGAAACAACAGGGTGCCAGTCTCATGCCAACGACCTTTAATTGGATCTTTTTAGGCAACTCGTCCCTTGTTCTCGATC
>JBLRXE010000473.1:0-2146 GCA_047920895.1 Roseovarius sp. | reverse complement strand
GTTGCCCACCAGCCGGCCGCCCGAGGCTGAAGACATGCCGGGGCCGACCGGCGAATCGAACCGGCTGACCACCCATGTGCGTCCCGCGCTCCTGTGCATGGGGCCGGGGGCGGATCTGGCGGCGGCGCAGGCGCGCGCGGTCGAAGGGCTGGGCGGCGTCGCCGTGACCGCCACGGGCCGAGTGGACCCCGAGGCACTCGTGACCATGGGCGGCCTCTCGGGCGTGCTCTGGTGGGGGTGCGAGAGCGAGGCGCGCGCCTATGCCGGAGCCATGGCGCGGCGTGCAGGTCCGATCCTGCCGCTGATCACCGGGTTGCCCGACACCGGCCATGCGCTCCACGAGCGGCATGTCTGCGTCGATACCACGGCGGCGGGGGGCAATGCGGCGCTGTTGGGCGGCATGTCCTGAGCCGCGCGGAACCCCGAAATCTTCAAAAGATTTCGGGACGCTTTCTTTTCAAGAAAGCGGCACCCCGCGCGGTGATTTGCAACTTTCCGTTGGGGCGAAACCGCGCTAGCTTTCGCCCATGCTTCCGATCCGCGATCACAACCCGTCACAGCGCACGCCCTATGTGACCTATGCGCTGATTGCGGCCAATATCCTGATATTCCTCGGGTACTGGCCGCTTTTCGGGGATGAGCGCGCGCTCATGCGCTTTTATTTCGACTATGCGATGATCCCGGCGAAGGTCACGCAGGGGGGCGTGTGGTCAGGCATCGTCACCTCGATGTTCCTGCATGGCGGGTTCATACATCTCGCGGGCAACATGCTGTTCTTGTGGATTTTCGGCGACAATCTCGAGGATCGGATGGGCCATCTTCCCTATCTCGCCTTCTACCTTGCAACCGGCATCGCGGCGGGGCTGACGCATATCCTCGGCGGGCCGCTCTCGCAGGTGCCGACGGTCGGGGCCTCGGGGGCGATTGCCGGGGTGATGGGCGGCTACCTGCTGCTTTTCCCGCGCGCGCGTGTGGATATCCTGCTGATCTTCATCATCTTCTTTCGCATCATCACGATCCCCGCAGCCCTTGTGCTGCTGTTGTGGTTCGCTATTCAGGTGCTTGCCGGGCTGGGCAGCGATCCCGATGCCGGGGGGGTTGCCTATTGGGCCCATGCGGGCGGGTTTGCTGCGGGCGTAGTGTTCGCGTTGCCAGTGTTCTGGCGGCTTGGCGGGCCGCGCTTCTGGACGTTGCATGGCGGTGTGCCGCCCAACCCGCAGGCGCGCTATGAATTTCGCCGCACCCCCATCCCGCGCGTGAGGAAACGCCGATGACCCACCCCCTCAAAGCCACCTGCCATTGCGGCGCGGTCGAGTTGCGCGTGACGCTCTCGGACGGGCTGAATACCGCGCGGCGGTGTGATTGTTCGTTTTGTCGCAGGCGCGGTGCGGCGGCGGTTTCGGCGCCACTCAGCGGTGTCGAGGTGGTCCGAGGCGCGGATAATCTCACGCTCTACCAATGGGGCACGGGCACGGCCAAACATTATTTCTGCAAGGCTTGCGGGATTTATACGCATCATCAGCGCCGGTCGGACCCCAATGAATATGGCATCAACCTTGGGGCGTTGGAGGATGTGAACCCGCGTGACCTCGACCCGATTGGGTGGGTGGATGGGGTAAACCATCCTTCGGATGCGTGAGGGGCTGTGAGGAAGAGCGGTTTGGCCGATTTCTGCCATTGGCCCCAAATGAAGAGCCGCGCGGGATGTCTGGATCTGCCTAATCCTGCCCGCCCCATCGGCCCCGGATCACGCCCGCGAACTTGTCAAAGATCACCTTGTTGCCACAGATCACCTCGCCATTGGCGCGAATGTCGCCATCGGGGCGCAGCTGGCCCAGTTCAAGGGATGCCGCCAGTTGTCGTCATCAGCGCCAGTCCAGTAAGTCCGCGCCTGGCTCTGTCGTGCCCAGTACCTGAGGCCGAAGCCCCTCTGAGCATGCGACACGCGCGGGGCCGCACGCCGTCTGCATGCCCGAGTTCCCGACATACAGCCGCGTCCGGTCATCATCAGAGCCGCTCTTCATCCAGAATAATCGGGCACCGTCACAAACCTGTTAAGCTAGACGTCTAGACGTCTCAGTATCGAGATTCGGGAGACGCCCAATGCCTCAGCTTGTCAGACAGTCCGGCCTTGCCGTCTGGGCGC
>JBLRXE010000472.1:0-2180 GCA_047920895.1 Roseovarius sp. | reverse complement strand
CTGCCCACCATCGATCTGACAGCCAAGAGCGGCGCGCTGCATCAGGACATATTCAAGACCAAAGCCCTGACCCTGGCCACAGTCGGGATCAGGACGCTCTGGCAGCTCAAGTTGTGCGCGTTCTTTGCCGAACGCCCATTCAAGGGCTTGCTGCACGCTCATTACGCGCTTCGGACGACCGTGTCGCGCTTCGGCAGTGTCCCTTGGAGTGGTGTAAGAGGCCGCGCGCGGAGCCGCCGGCGTAGCGCAGCGCGCGGCCGGTGGTGACGCTGGCGGCCACCGTCGATCTTCGGCAAAGGTTTGGGTTGCGAAACTCGAAACCAAAGACGGAGATGACGATGACCGATGAGAGAATGGCACTGCTTGAGCTGGTTGAACAGCAGGCGGATGGTGATCTCGTGCGCGAAATGCTGGCCTTTGCGGCGGACCGGATCATGGAGGCGGAGGTCGAGACGCGGACGGGCGCTGCCAAGGGTGCGCGCTCGCCGATACGGGAAGTTCAGCGGAATGGATATCGTGAGCGCGACTGGGACACGCGTGCGGGCCGGATCCCGCTGGAGATCCCAAAGCTGCGCAAGGGCAGCTATTTCCCGAGCTTCCTGGAGCCCCGGCGGACGGCCGAGAAGGCGCTTGTTGCGGTGATCCAGGAGGCATACGTCCATGGCGTTTCGACGCGCTCTGTGGACGATCTGGTGAAGGCCATGGGCGCAGGCGGGATGTCGAAGAGCCAGGTCAGCCGCCTGTGCGCCGAGATCGACGAGCGGGTGAACGCGTTCCTCAACCGGCCGCTGGAGGGCGCCTGGCCCTATCTCTGGCTCGATGCGACCTATGTGAAGGTGCGCGAGGGTGGCCGCATCATCAGCCGTGCCGTGATAATAGCCGTGGCGGTCAACGAGGATGGCAAGCGCGAGGTGCTGGGCATCGCGACCGGGCCGTCCGAAGCCGAAACCTTCTGGACCGACTTCTTGCGCTCCTTGGCCGATCGTGGCCTGCGCAGCGTGAAGCTGGTCATCGCCGATGATCACAAGGGCCTGCGAGCGGCGGCGCGTCGGGTCTTCAATGCCACCCATCAGCGGTGCCGGGTTCACTGGATGCGCAACGCCCTGGCCCACGCTCCGGCCAAGCAGCGCACTGCGGTTGCGGCGATGCTCAAGACGATCTTCGCACAGGAAAGCAAGGCTGAAGCAGAGGCTCAATGGGACACCGTCGCTGATGCGCTCCGCGAAAAGCAGGACAAGCTGGGCACCTTTATGGACGTCTCGCGCGACGACGTGCTCGCCTACATGGACTTCCCGCGCGAACATTGGGCCCAGATCGCGTCGACGAATCCGCTGGAAAGGGTGAACCGCGAGATAAAGCGGCGCACCGACGTCATCGGGATCTTCCCCAACGATGACGCCATCATCCGGCTCGTCGGAGCGATCATGCTCGAGACCAACGACGAGTGGACAGTCGCGCGCCGATATATGAGCCTTGAAACCCTCGCGCGCGTGAACGACAATCCAAACGTCAGGTTGCCAGCTGTGGCGTCCTGATCAGACCAAGGCCTTTCCGAAGGTCGGCGCTCTTACACCATCCGGTGGGGCACTATCCGCGCTTCTAACTGCTGACCTGTCTGGATGGAGGGCTTGCCGGGCCCATGCAGCCTGCGATCAAACCTACTCACAGCACACCCCGCGTGCGCAGCCGCTCAATCGTCACCAGTCCCCGCCTAAGCATTTCCCCACACATGGCATTACTGATCATGCTGGGGGGCAGGTATGCGTCTGAGTTGACCTTGGCCGCATAGAATGCCGCCAGTTCATCTGGACTGGCTGACGGCGCGTTTTGACGTTTGCGGTTACGTTTTGTGCGCGCAGCGCTGCCACTTGCCGCTACCGCGTTGGCATCGCGCTGGGCGGCCCGCTCCATGAACCGATCAAGGGCTTTCGGCCCATCGGGCGGATTGGGGCGTTCGCGGCGCGTCTCTGTGGCAACCTCAATGATCCGATCCACGGAAAGCCCGAGATGATCGATCCAGCGGCGCACGTGCTGCTGGGCAGGCCAGCCCTGCCACCAGGTAGGCAGGGACGCGTTGGCCTCAAAGCCCAGCGCACGGAGCAGCTCGGCAAAAAACCGATCAAAATCGGCATCGCGCGCGGCCGCGTCCTCCTCCTCCTTTACTGGTTTACTTAAAGGTT
>JBLRXE010000471.1:0-2182 GCA_047920895.1 Roseovarius sp. | reverse complement strand
AAGCGGGATGACGTCATCCTATGCGGCGAGGCCTGACGGCTGGTTGACGCACCAAGGCATGAGGCCTTCGAGGCCGCTTAGCAGGTGACCGTCGAGTATGCCGTGCAGGTGGCGGCTATGCAGTAGACCCGGTTCTTGTCACGAGCGCTTGTCGCAAAGCCGATTTGCTAACCGGCTTGCAAAGGATAGAATTGAATATGCTTCCATCGTTTCCAATCAAGTCCGGAAGCGCCGAGACTGCGATAATTGGTAGTTCGGGAACAATTTCGCGCAGCGTCTTAGCCAACGCGACACCACTCATCAGGGGCATGTCGAAATCAGTTAACACGGCATCCCAAAGGCGCGGAGATTCGCGTATGGCTTCGATCACTTCGCCTGGATCGCTCAAAGCCATGGCGATAGCCCCTTCGCTTTCGAGCATGGTTGATAACACCTCGGCGACTTCGATCACATCATCGACCACTAGGACGTGAAGCCCCTGCAAATCTGTCAACCCTGCCTCGCCCACCGAATCGGAGGCCGTCTGCTGCGGCGCGCCCTTGGTCGGCCAGAGAATCGTGACCGTAGTGCCTTCACCGAGCTGGCTGTCGAACCACATTGGCGCACCGTTGCGTAGCAAGATCCCGGAAATGATCGACAAACCAAGGCCCGTGCCCGCCGTGCCCTTAGTTGTGAAGTGGCGTTGAAAGATGCGGTTGCGGAACTCCTCAGGCACACCGGTGCCGGTGTCTTTGATGCGGATGAGCACATAATCGATTGTCTCGCGATAGCTGCCGATATCCGGCTCGCGGGGAGGGAAAAAGTTGCGCGCACACCCTCCTTCAAGGGTGATCGTGGCCGCCCCTTCGCCCACCGCGTCGCGCGCATTAGTCAGCAGGTTCAGCACAACCTGCATGATTTCGCTGCGATTGGCGTGAAAGGCCGGTAACACCTGATCAGTGTTCAGGACGAGTTCCTGCCCGGGAAATAGGCGATGCATCAGCATATGCCCGGCCTCAGACAAGATCTCCTGCAGGTCACAGAGTGACTGGCGGCTCTCAGTTTTACGCAAGGCGCCGAGGCCGTCGAAAAGATCCATGGCGGCCTGCAGGGCGCTGCCAAGGCGTTTTATGTCCGCGCTGACGGTATTTTCACCGGAAAGCCGATCTTCTAGAATCGACATGCTGCCCAAGGCTATCGCCATCAGGTTGTTAAAATCATGTGTCAAATTGTGCAGAACCTCTGAAATGGCCCCATTTCGCAAGGCAACCTGTAACTCGTCGCGAAGGCGCGCGCGTTCACGATGCAGGCGGTTCTGTTCTGTGTTGTCACGCGTGATACAGATGATCCCGCCGTCCTCGCTCAGCGTAAGCGAGACCTCCTGCTCGCTCACACGACCGTCACGGTGATATGCCAAGAGCGGGCCCCGCCACTTCTTCTCTTCAATCAGAACCGGTAGGGCATTCTGGGCAATCCAGTCCCGCATGTCCTCGGGGTAGAGATCCTGCCATCCAAAGAGTGTCACGTCCTCGTCGGCGCCGATGCCGAAGGTGCGGCGATGCGAGGCATTCATGTAGAGATAGCGCCCCTCGGAATTGGTGATGGCAATGCCGTCATGGGTGGCTTCCATCGCCATCGCCTTGTCCCGAACCGCGCGCTGCTCGATCTCCTTTCTGAGCGTTATGTCTTCCTTGTGCACCACATGCCCGCCATCGGGCATCAAGACATCGGTAACCTGCAGCCAGCGACCATTGCGCAGATTTTCCTCGAAAACCATGGGTCCGTCGCCGCCACGGGTCAGGCGCTTTGCTAGCCAGGCGTCTTCGCGACCATGTGCATTCAGATAGAGGCCCTCGCCCAGCCAGTAACGCAGGACTTCTTCATAGGTTGTGCCCGGCTCGATCTTGAGGCCGACATCCCCGTGGTATGTCTCGAAATACCTGTTACACATAATCAGCCGATCATCGGCGTCGAAGATCGCCAAGCCATGCTTCAGCGACTCCACCGCACAGAACAGGCGCAGCTGCGCGGTCTCGGCCTCGGCTTTGGCCGCGCTGAGCCGCGTGCTATCCTCGCGCTGCCGGGTAATGTCGGTTTGCACCGCAATGAATCCATAGAGCCGCCCCTGCTCATCCTTCAGGGGCTGGATATCGGCACTGATCCAGTATTCCGCTCCGTCACGGCTACGATTGAGCAGTTCCGC
>JBLRXE010000470.1:0-2182 GCA_047920895.1 Roseovarius sp. | reverse complement strand
GTGGCAGACCGGATCGGGCACGCAATCCAACATGAACGCCAATGAGGTCATCGCCAATCGGGCGATTGAAATTCTGGGTGGCGTGATCGGTTCCAAGGACCCGGTGCATCCCAATGACCATGTGAATATGGGGCAATCCTCAAACGACACCTTCCCCACGGCCATGCATATCGCCGCCGCCATGACGACGCGCGACGTGCTCTTGCCGGGGCTGGAGAAACTGTTGGCGGGGCTCGAGGCCAAGGCGGACGCCTTCAAGGACATCATCAAGATCGGTCGCACCCATACGCAGGACGCAACACCGCTCACGCTGGGACAGGAGTTTTCGGGCTATGCGCATCAGATCCGGCAGGGCATCGCGCGGGTGAACCTCTGCCTGCCCGGCATCTACGAGCTTGCACAGGGCGGCACCGCCGTGGGCACTGGCCTGAACACCGCCAAGGGTTGGGATACGACCGTGGCGGCGCAGATGGCCGCGATCACCGGGCTACCTTTCGTCACCGCCCCCAACAAGTTCGAGGCGCTGGCGGCGCATGATGCCATGGTGTTCATGTCCGGCGCCCTCGCGACCGTGGCGGGCTCTTGTTACAAGATCGCCAATGACATTCGCTTTCTTGGCTCCGGTCCGCGCTCTGGCCTTGGCGAATTGATCCTGCCCGAGAACGAGCCGGGATCGTCGATCATGCCGGGCAAGGTCAACCCGACGCAGGCCGAGGCGCTGACGCAGGTGGCAGCGCATGTCATGGGCAATGATGCCGCGATCAAGTTTGCAGGTTCTCAGGGACATTTCGAATTGAATGTCTACAACCCGATGATGGCCTATAACCTCTTGCAATCCATGCAGCTTTTGGGCGATGCCGCCGACAGTTTCACCGAGCGGATGCTCAATGGCATCGAGGCCAACGGGCCGCGCATCGACAAGCTGATGAAGGAAAGCCTGATGCTGGTGACGGCGCTGGCGCCCACCATCGGCTATGACAACGCCACCAAGGTCGCCAAGACCGCGCACAAGAACGGCACGACCCTGCGCGAAGAGGCGATCGCGCTTGGCCTTGTCGATGGCGAGACCTTTGACCGCGTGGTGCGCCCCGAAGACATGATCGGCCCGAAATGAGCGTGGGTCCGGTCAATCTGAACCGGGCGCGCAAGCAAAGGGCGCGGGCCGCTGACAAGGCCCGCGCGGATGAGAATGCCGCGCGCTTTGGCCGGACCAAAGCGCAAAAGGCACTGGAGCAGGTCGAGGCCGACAAGGCGCGTGCCACACTCGACCAGCATCGCCGGGATGAGGGGGAATGACGGTTTCATCTGGCCTGAAATACCTCGGGGGAGTCCCGGACAGCGTCCGGGACGGGGGCAGCGCCCCCACGCTTTTCCTGCGATGAACGCGCGCCCGGTCAAACGCTCGCTCACCCTGCGCGGCCATCGCACCAGCGTGTCGCTGGAAGATGCGTTCTGGCAGGCGTTTCGCGAGATTGCCGAAGAAAAATCAATGGCGTTGAATGGTCTGGCCGCCGAAATTGACGCGACTCGCGGGGTCGAGACGGGGTTGGCCACGGCGATCCGGCTCTATGTTCTGGCCCATTACCAGCACCGCGCGGGCTAAGCGGCGTATCCCATGGAAAAGGCGAGGGCCTGAGCGGCTCAAGGCTCTCCGACGCTTGCGCGGCGGGGGGCTTTGCTGTTTTGTGGCGGCCAAAAGGGACAATGGGGACAGTGATGACACTCGACACCGATTTCGTGCGCGCGCAATTTCCGGCCTTTGCCGAACCAAGCCTTGCCGGGCAGGCTTTTTTCGAAAACGCGGGCGGCTCTTATACCTGCGGCCCGGTGATCGCGCGGCTGGAGCGGTATTACCGGCAACGCAAGGTGCAGCCCTATGCGCCCTACGCGGCCAGCCAACTGGCAGGCGCCGAGATGGACGAGGCGCGGGCGCGGCTGGCGGCGATGATGGGGGTGGCCACGGATGAGCTGAGTTTCGGCCCCTCGACCACGCAGAACACCTATGTTCTGGCCCAAGCGTTCCGGCAATGGATGGGGACGGGCGATGCGATCATCGTCACCAATCAGGATCACGAGGCCAATTCCGGGCCGTGGCGGCGGTTGGCAGATGCGGGATTCGAGGTGCGTGAGTGGAAGATCGATCCCGAGAGTGGCTTGCTCGATCCTGCGGACCTAGAAAACC
>JBLRXE010000469.1:0-2209 GCA_047920895.1 Roseovarius sp. | reverse complement strand
GCCTAACCTTACAATCACATTCGCCGTCGAACCAGGAAATTTGGCTCAAAAAAGAAGTGCCCAATTCCACGGCACCGCACAAACCATCCCTGTTGTCATAATCGATCCATTTTGCCCGATTGATCCGGGCTCCGGCTGGGACTGCGCCCAGCAGGAGGGGTCGCTGCGCGACAGATGAATGCGTCCGCGGGTTGGCGGTAACATAGTGGCTCCACGTTCGACATAGGAGCCATGTCATGATCGGCGACGATGAATTCACCCGGTACTACGCGCCACTGCTCGACAATATGTACGATGTGGTCGACCGCATTACCATCAACGCCCGCTACAACTTCGCATGCAGTCCCGGCGGCTTCCGTCAATGGTGGTTCGACCGCTTCGGCACGTTTGACAATCTTGACGACACGCATTTGATGCGTTTGGCCGGACGTTATGGTCGGCGCGTGCAGGGCTGGGCGCGCAAGCACAAGGTGCCCGTGGTCGACTGCCGCAAAGGTGTTCGCAAGGATCAACTGGCCAGGCAGTACATGCCGGATGATCCTGATTTCACTGGCGTGTTCGCCATTTTCACCACGCGTCGGCCCTCGCCCGTCTGGCGGGTGCTGCGTTCGGATAAGAACCCCAAGAGCTTTCATCTCGAACGCAAGAACCCGATGCCGTGGGTCAAGCACTATCACTTCCACATCATGGACAAGACGTGGGGTCACGTGATCGTGTCGATGAGCGGGCATCCGCCTCACCCGGCGCTGATCATTCTCAACGGCCACGAGTACACCGCTTGTCAGGCCCGACGCAAAGGCATCGCTTTTGAGAAGGAGGGCAACTGTTTCACGTCGTTGTCCGATACCCGCCGGTTCGCTGAAGTTGCAGACACCTTGCGGTCGCAGGCCGCGATAGGGCAACTCAAGCGCATCTGCGATCGGTGGAGCTACTGGTGCGCCTGCTTCGGTGTTTCGTTCGCCGAGCAGAAGCGAAGCCGGTTCCACTACGATTATGCGGTGTATCAGGTCGAGTACAGCCGCAACCTGCAGTTCCACAGCGGCCAGTACATGCAGCGCGTGTTCGACGGCGTGATCGACCGTACGCGCCGGACGCTGGACATCAGGCGGGTGATGAAAATCTTCGGCCGGCGCGCCCGTCGGTTTCACCTCAAGACGCCGCAGACCCATGGCCGCGAGCAGGTAGTGTTCGAGAGACCTGCGTACGATCTGACGGTGTTCAAGCTGCTGTTCGGCGGCTTGACATTGAAGATGTACACCAAAGGCGAGCGCATCCTGCGAACCGAGGCGATGGTCGAGCGGATCGACCGGCTCAAGTGCGGCCGGTCGCTGGACCGGTTCGTGAGAATGATCAACCAGTTGTCCGAATTGTTGCAGACGTTCCTCAACCACCTTCAGTGCGTGGACATGCCCTGGGTCAACCAGGATCAACTGGACACGCTGGCCCAGCCCGGATGCGTCGGCACCGCGCGCACCGCCGGGCTGGACATCGACAAGACCCGCATCCGGGCCGCGATCCACGGCGTAATCGCGCTGTCGCTGCAACCGGGCGGCTTCACCGCCGCCGAACATGCGGCCAAAGTCAACGAACTGACGGACGGCCGATTGAACTACACCGTGCGCCAATCGGCATACGATCTCAAAAAGCTGCGCGGCAAAGAGCTGCTGACCAAAACTCATCCCAAAGCCCGACGCTATCTGACCACGCCAGATTCGCTGCGCACGATGAGCGGCCTGATCGTGCTGCGGCAGAAGGTGATCGAGCCGCTGCTGAAATACCTTGGTCGCGCCAAGAGTGGCAACGTTCCCAAGGACACAGCCAAAATTGATCAATTGTTCCGGGACATGCAGCATTCAATGGCTCAGGTATTCAAAGAACTGCACTTGATCGGCGAATACTCGCGAAACAAGGTGCTGGCAATCAAAACAGCCGCCTGAACATCGACAACAAATTGTCGATAGCGACGCGGTAAGGGGTCTTCTCAAGCACGCAAACCGCTGGCTGCTGCCGGCCATGACGCTATTTTGTATCCACATCGGCAGCATCGCATGGGCCGACGCACCGCAATCGCTGGCAACGATTTACATCGAAGGCGGCGAGGTGGACCGGTTGAACGTGCCGGTGACCGTCACGCTCAGTGCTGAACAGGTTCAGCAATTGCCCAATGTGGCCGGCTATATGCTCTTTCCGATGGATCCGGGTTGGACCC
>JBLRXE010000468.1:0-2210 GCA_047920895.1 Roseovarius sp. | reverse complement strand
CTCGCGTTCCGGCAGGTGACCATGACGGACAAGACGCGCCCGCCCGTCATCAAGCCTTTCCTTGGAAAAGGCCGCCATGAGTGTAGCCAGCTCGGCATGGATCGCCTGTTCGATCAGCTTGCGTGCGCCATCGCGGATGACGTCCGTGAACGCGTCGGCGCTAAATCCCGATGGATCGGGCAGTTGGGTGATGGTAGTCTCTGACATGTGGCATATCCCTTTCTCAGCAGAGAATTGACGGCGACTCGACACCGCCATGATATGCCGCCCCTCAGGGCATCACCAACATTCGCCCGTTTCTCTGGCATGCTTCCCTCTGGTCTCTTCAAAGACCGACAGAGTGCCGCGACATCGCTAAAGCGTAAGCGGCGGCCACGCCCCATTGATTTTGCACTTGCGCGGCGTCGCAATGGGATGACGCGGAGGGCGGCCTGTAGCTCGTCAGGGACTACGAGACGAGGTCCCTATGCATCCCGGCCCTGTTGGGCGTAGGCCCACGGCATCAGATCGTCGATGTCACGGGCGAGATGGCCGTGGGCCAGCTTCGTGAACAGATCGCGCAGATAGGCGTAGGGTTCGACGCCGTTCATCTTGCATGTGCCGATCAGACTGGCAAAGCGGGCCCAGTTGCGGCCACCCTCGTCATGGCCGGCGAAGAGCGCATTGCGACGGTTCATGGCCGGGCTGCGGATGGCGTTTTCCACGAGGTTGGAGTCGATGTCGACGCACCCGTCCTCGAGGAACAGCCGGAAGCCGTCCTGGCGGCGCAGCATATAGGACATTGCCTCACCGAGGTCGGATTTGCGCGACACGCGGGCGGCCTGGGCGGCCAACCAGGTGAAGAGCTCATCGACCAGCGGGCGCGACAGGTCCTGCCGGACGGCCAGACGATGATCCGGGTCCGAGCCACGGATGGCATCTTCGATCTTGTAGAGGGCCGCGATGCGCAACAGCGCCTCCTCGACGATGGGGGATCCCTTCTTGGGCTTGGCCGCGATCAGCTTCCTGCGGCCATGCGCCCAACAAAAGGCCAGCCGCAGCGGATCGCCGCCCGTGCGTTTCGGCGTGGCCAGATGGCTATAGCCGCCATAGGCATCAACCTGGATCGTACCGTTGAAGCCATCAAGGATTTCGGCGGCGTATTCGCCCTTTCGCCCGGGCCGGTAATGGAACACCACGCCGGGCGGCGCGGGGCCGTTCCAACCACGGTCATCGCGTAACACAGCCCAAAGATAGCCAGTTTTGGTTTTTCCCTTGCCCGGATCCAGCACCGGGGCGGTGGTCTCATCGACATAGAGCCGGGTGCTGCCAGCCAGCAGCTGCTTCGCCATGTGATCGACCACGGGGGCGATCAGCGCTCCGGTCCTGCCCATCCAGTCGGCCAGCACCGAGCGGTCGATCGGCACCCCGTGCCGGGCCATGACCACGGCCTGCCGGTTCAACGGCATGTGCTCGGAATGCTTGGAGACCGCAATCTGGGCCAGCAACGCCTCGGTCGGCCAGCTTCCCTCCAGCAGATGCGCGGGGGCTTTGGCCTGCACCACGCCGGTGCGCCCCTTGGGGCAGGCATATCGGGGCCGGACCGTGACGATGACCTGATAGCGCGCGGGGATGTAATCCAGCCGCTCGGTGCGGTCCTCGCCAATCCGCACCATGTCGCCGCATCCACAGGGGCAGACGATACTGTCGGGTTCGACCACCTTCTCGACGCGGGGCAGGCTTTCGGGCAATGCCCGGGCCTTGCGGGGCGCGCGGGGTTTGCGCTTCTCTGGGTCTGGTTCGCTGGCCGCGATCCTGTCCTCGACAGCGGCGATCTGCGCCTGCGTCTCGGCGATGGCGGTTTCCAGATCTTCCAGCGCCAGCTCCAGCTGCGCAGGGTCCAGCTTCTCGGATTTCGGCCCGAACTTGGTGCGTCGATACTCTTGAACCTGACCTTCCAGCTTCTCGATTAGCGCCTTGAGTTCGGTGATGAAGGTCTCTTTCTGGGCGACCACGGCCTGTTCGTGCTGGCGTGCGGCGCGCTCGACCGAGAGCTCGAACTGAACCGCTGCAAAGGCTTTCACCACCTCGAGCGGCAGGTCTGGAAACTGGCTGAGATCAAGGGGCTGCGACATGCGCATTTATACCTGATCCAAGGCGAGAAGCCCAATAAAACAAACCCCAAACCAACCTGGTGGGTCATCCCGCCGCAGCCGGCGGCAGCACCCTCT
>JBLRXE010000467.1:0-2212 GCA_047920895.1 Roseovarius sp. | reverse complement strand
ATAGCGTCGGTAAGGCGTCGGTAAATCGTTGCGGTGCTGCGCATAAACGCGGGCCAGGGGCGCTGTCAGGTCATAGCGCAGCGCCAGCCATTTCTCGTCCTCGTCCTGCCAGGCAAAGACGCCCTCGTTGGGCCGGTCCACGTCGGGCAGGAACTTGCCCAAGGCCTCCACCGTCTCCACCGCACTCGATTCCAGCGCGTCAAAGCCATAGCGATGATAGACCCCGGCAATCGCATTCAGCATCGCGGCGCGCGTCGTCACCTCGGCACCGAAATAATCGCGGAACCCTTTGGGCGTCTCGGCCTTGGGGCGGGGCTCTTTTTTGGGCTTGGCCATGGCATGCGTCCTTGCGGCATAGGTGCGGCATCTGTCGTGGCGCGGTCTAGCCCAAGGGCCGCGCCGGGGCAAGGCGGCTGCGCGATTGACCTGCGCCGCATCCGCGCGTAATGCCGTGCCATGACCGAAATCGAAGAAAAACTGGCCCACCTGATCCGCGCGGTCGATGACCTGTCGGATGTGATCGCGCGCCAAGACCGTGAGATTGACCGCCTGCGCCTGCGGGTTGACATGCTGCTGGCACGCGAGGCCGCACGGCAGGGCGAGAGCGATGGCGGCGTGATCTTGGACGACGAGCGCCCGCCGCATTATTGACACGGGGCCTGTCAAGGCCCGTGTCACCCCGGACTTGATCCGGGGTCTCTTGCGGCAGGGAGATCCCGGGTCAAGCCCGGGAAGGCACCCATCAAGGCGTCAGATTTCTTCCACCATCACCACGCCGGTCAGGCTCTTGATGGCGCCCTTGATCTGCGGCGTCACCGGATACTCCGCGCCGCTGTCGATCTCGACCTCGCCGGGCAGGCCAGCGCCCATCAGGCAGAAATGGATCGGACCGGGGCGCGCGCCGCGGGCGGCTTGGCTGGCGCTCTGCAAGACCGCAGCGACTGATCCAATCGCCCCCGGCTGATCCACGAAAATCCGCAGGCCGACCGCCCCCGCCCCGGCCACCATCCCGTCAATCGGTTGCACCGCGCGGCAGAGCAGCTTGAGCTGATCGGCCTCCAAGGTGGCCTCGGCGGTGATCACCACCTGCGCGCCGGTTTCCAGAAACTCGCGGCATTTCTCTAACGTGTCAGAAAATATCGTCACCTCGTAACCGCCGGTCGTATCGCTGAGCTGGGCAAAGGCAAAACGGTTGCCGCGCGCCGATTTGCGCTCTTGCCGCCCGGCCACAACCCCGGCCATCTTGACCAGCGCCGGACCGCGTTCAGCCTGCGCCGTCACCTCGTCCAGCGTCTTGACGTCCTGCCGCCGCAAAACGGTCATGTAATCGTCGAGCGGATGACCCGAGAGATAGAACCCCACGGCCTTGAATTCCTCGGTCAGCCGCTCGGCGGGCAGCCAATCATCAACCGGGGCAAGGCGGGGCTCTGGCAGGTCATCGCCCGCCTCGCCAAAGAGCGAGACCTGGCTCGAATTCTTCTGCTCATGGATCGCCGCCGAATAGCTCATCAGCGCCTCGATACTCTCGAACACGCGGCGGCGGTTGCGGTCGAGCGCATCAAACGCCCCGGCGCGCGCCAGCATTTCCAGCGGGCGCTTGCCCACCCGCTTGAGATCGACGCGCTGCGCCACATCGTAGAGCGTGGCAAAGGGCTGATCGCCCCGCCCCGCCGTGATCAGTCTCATTGCCTCGACACCCACATTCTTGAGCGCGCCAAGGGCATAGTGCAGCACGCCACCCCGCACCGCGAACGTGGCCTCGGAGCGGTTCACGCATGGCGCGGCCCAAGGCAGGGCAAGCCCCTTCTTCACCTCCTGGAAATACACCGCCAGCTTGTCGGTCAGGTGGATATCGCAATTCATCACACCGGCCATGAACTCGACCGGGTGATTGGCCTTGAGCCAGGCGGTCTGATAACTGACCACCGCATAGGCCGCCGCGTGGGATTTGTTGAACCCATAGTTGGCAAATTTTTCGAGCAGGTCAAAGACCTCGCTGGCCTTTTTCTTGTCGACGCCATTCTCCATCGCGCCTTTTTCGAATTTCGGGCGTTCCTTGGCCATCTCTTCGGCAATTTTCTTGCCCATGGCGCGGCGCAAGAGGTCGGCACCGCCCAGGGAATAGCCCGCCATGACCTGCGCAATCTGCATCACCTGTTCCTGATAGACGATGATGCCTTGGGTTTCCTCGAGGATATGGTCAATCGACGGG
>JBLRXE010000466.1:0-2212 GCA_047920895.1 Roseovarius sp. | reverse complement strand
CAACACGTTGCAACGGCTGGGTTTCATGCGATGTCGGCGCATTCGGCCCCGACCCGCCAGAGCGCCAGCCCAGGCAGAAGCTGTCCTCATCCTGGGGCCGGAACGGTGTCATACAGAGGTCTTAGGTAAAGGTTCCATGGCGTCCATCCGAACCCGGTCACGGAGTAGCCCATGATCTGGATGATCGAGGCGCCCCATTTGACCACGAAAACCGCGCGGTCAAATCGGGGGGCGGGCGATGATCGCATCAGACGGCACGGGTCAAACCGCCGTCGATCCGCAGGTTCTGGCCGGTCATGTAGCCGCCACCGTCCGAGGCCAGAAGCGAAATCACCGAGGACACTTCCTCCGCCCGCCCATAGCGCCCCATCGGAATGCGGGCCTTGCGGTCTTCGGTTTCCGGAAGACTGTCGATGAAACCCGGCAGAACATTGTTCATGCGAATATTGTCGGGGGCGTATTTGTCGGAAAAAAGCTTGGTGAATGCAGCAAGCCCCGCCCGGAACACGCCCGAGGTCGGAAAGAGCGGATCAGGCTCGAATGCCGCAAAAGTCGAGATGTTGATGATCGTGCCGCCGCCCTGCGCCTGCATGACAGGGGTGACCAGACGCGTCGGGCGAATGACGTTCATCAAATAGACTTCCATGCCCCGGTGCCAGTCATCATCCGAAATCTCCAGCAACGGCCCTTTCGGGCCATGACCTGCCGAATTGATCAGCGCATCCACGCGGCCCCAACGGTCCATGGCACCTTGGACCAATGCAGACAGGTCATCCGGGTTGGTGTTGGAACCCGTGACACCAAAGCCCCCGAGTTCAACCCCAAGCGCCTCGCCTTTCCCTAACGAAGAAAGGATTCCGACCCTGAAGCCATCTGCGGCCAGTCGGCGGGCGGCATCCGCGCCCATGCCACTGCCGCCTGCGGTGATCAGTGCTACTTTTTCTACTGACATTTCTTTCTCCATCTCTACTTTGGCATATCAATAGTGCAATATGGCCCATATCTCGCCTGAGAACTGATGCGTCATGCCTGTAGGAAAGCTATTGTCAAATGTCCCAGCTTCCCCCTCTCAACGGATTGCGCGCCTTCGACGTGGCGGGCAGATATCTGAATTTCCGTGCCGCGGCAGACGAACTGGGCGTCACGCAAGGTGCCGTCGCCCAGCAAGTGCGCCAGCTTGAGGCGCATCTTGGCGTGACCCTGTTCGAAAGACTGCCCAAGGGGCTGGCCTTCACCTCGGCGGGGCGGGGTTATCACGCCAATGTCGGGGCTGCGTTCGACGCACTGCGCAATGCGACCGATCAACTGAAGCCGGAACCCGGCAAAGTCCTTGTCAGTGTCACGCCAACATTCGCCGCAAAATGGTTGATCCCCAACTTGCCTGACTTCTCGGCCAAGCACCCTGATATCGACCTGCGCATTCTGGCAACGGAAAAGGTTTCAAGTTTTCACGGCGACGGAATTGACCTTGCCGTGAGGCAGGGAACGCCACCCTTCGGTGCATCGCTCGCTGCGCAGCTTCTCTTTCGTCAAGAGGTGATCGCTGTGGCAGCACCCGGCCTCATTGACGGGCACAGTGTGCCCGTTGGCCCGCAGACCATATCGGCCATTCCCAAACTGCACGATGCGCATGATCTTTGGCCCAGATTCCTGGGATTGCTGAACATCGAGGACAATGGAGGTCGTGGGCTGCGCCTGAGCCAAACCTCGCTGGCTGTGGATGCTGCGCTTTTTGGTCAGGGTGTTGCTCTGGTAAGCCGCTTTCTTGTGGCACAGGAGATTGCGGCCGGGCGATTGATCCAGATCACACCTGAAACCCTGTCCGGCGAACAGGATTTCTACCTGCTCGTCGCACGAAAATTCAAGAAGAACAGCGCGATTGACGCCGTGGTCACATGGTTCCTGTCACACGCGGAAAAATAGCCCCCTCCAGACTGTGCCAAGGGCAAAGAGCTGATTGCGGCGGACGGAAGAGGGGCAGATCAAATCGCTGCAAACAATGAAGCAAGCCCACCTGCAAGCATTATGGCCAGTGGGTTGCCGGGCCATAGCAGGCAAATTCAATGACGTGAGCGATAGTGGAAAAATTCCAAAAAAACGCACTTATAGATATAACGGTTGAACAGATTCTTAAAGGATTGGCTATTTTATCAGGATCTTTTATCTTTATTATTGCTGGGGTTATTATTGCTAAAGGATTAACGCCATTTAT
>JBLRXE010000465.1:0-2214 GCA_047920895.1 Roseovarius sp. | reverse complement strand
CTCCCGGTTCCGAAAAGCGGCAGCGTAGCCTCCGATCTGCAAGGCAAACTCATTGTCATCGACGCTGCCGGAGGCGTCGATCGAGAGCACCAATGATAGATCGGAGCACAGGGCCACGGCCGCGCCTGGTGTGAGTGCAGCGAACCATGTCACCAAAAACAGGTGACAAGGGGCGGCAATTGATCTGGTGTAATCAGAAGATCTAAGCCGCATCCATGCCTCCTTGCAAAAAGTGTGACCGCTCGCCCATGAGAAAGTGGTGGAGGCCATTGAAAACGGTCTTTCCGATCATAAAAAATACTGCGGGTCTGCTCGAACAGCTGCCCGCATTTCATTGGTTGCCCAGCTTGACGGCCTTCAGGCACAGCGTGACATGATGTTGGGCAGCGGTCTGGACCGGAAGCGCAGCGCCGAGACGAATTGCGAAGTTATTCGCTGGGCGTTATCCCGCTTGACGTCCGGAGAGATCAGGCCATAGTCAACTCTACTTACCAGAAACATACGCAGTTTTATCAGAAACAGACGCAGTTCGCCTTCGTGGGGTGGTCATTTTTGATTATTCCGGCATCGGCGTTGAGGTAAGCGATGGACCGGGAGCGGAAGACTACTGGTCCAGTCGGCGTACTTGGACGCGGGTTCAAGATCGCCGAAATCCGGGATTTGCAGACACTTGAAGGCGGAACATATTGGCCGGAGCTTCATCCCTACTTCATCCGACCCGATTACCAGCGCCTCCGGTATTCGATACGGGGGAAAGCACGGGGAAAGCATGCGAGCGGGGATACGCTTTCTGTCCGCGCAGCGAGCAAGGCGGGCGAACTGGATGTGGCCTTCATCGCAGACCGGCTTGCGGCGACGATGTTCATCGTGGACGCTGGATTGCCAGACTACTGCCTGACTTGGGTCAGCGAAGGCCAACTGGCCTTTTCCGGCCCGATAAAATCGTCCCTGCTGATAGACAAGGACGTGGGTCTGATTTACCGCGGGCACCCGGACACCGCCTTGGTGGCGACGGACGCGCATGAACGACTGGCGATCTGGATTCCACGCGCAAGTCTTACCCAACGGCTTGTAGCGCTACTGGACGGGCCGGTGGCGGCTGATGCCGAATTCCAGCCAGCCTTCGACTGGAACGGGCAACATGTGCGTGCTTTGCGGCACCTCGTCGAACTTCTGATGCTGGAACTACAGGCACCCGCACAGTCCATCCTCGGCAGCGAAGCCGCGACCCGTTCTTTCGTGGACCTCCTGATTTACACGCTCTTGCGGTCCGTGCCCAACACCTATTCGGAGCGTATTGATCGGCCGGGCGCCAGCGCGGCACCGGGAACGCTCCGGCGCGCGGAAACTTACATACGCTCTCACGCGGAGGAGCCGATAGCGCTGCACGAGGTCGCAGCCGCGGCTGGTTGCAGTGTGCGCACCCTGCAACTCGTCTTCCGCAGTTTCAAGGAGACGACTCCGTTATTGTTCATCCGACAATCCCGGCTTGAAGCAGCTCGCGACGCCATTCGCTCGAGTGATTGCGGAATCACGGTCACCGAACTCGCCCTCCGATTTGGCTTCGCCAACCCGGGCCGTTTCACCCGCCTTTACAGGAACGCTTTCGGCGAGTCGCCCGCGGACGTTATGCGTCGTCGAAGAACATAGTCTTTCGTCGCGGTCGTCGATCATGATGAAATGGACGCAGTTGATCTCGACGGCATCGATCTTTCGGATGTGGAGAGTTTCAAGAAGCCGCACGGACGCGCCGCTGCATGAGCAGCAACCAGTCTGAGGTTACGAGTCTGAATGGCAGCTTCAATCTTTACCGATCGGCTGCTTCGCGACCGCGGCGGCTGACCGGAAACCGCCCACAGCGTAGTTGGTTGGCGTTGAACGGGCCGCCCCTCAAGGCAACACCCCCACATCGCCGCGTTGATGAGGCCAAACTCCGCGCTCCCCTCAACGAGGGACACGCCCTTGTGCCTGGCGGCCGCGATCTCGGCAAATCGCATCAGACCCACGCTCTTCCCGAAGGCTATCACGATTCTGTTTTTCTCGACGTCTGGTTCTTACGGGGGCGTATGGGGCAAGATCGCCTTAGGGACGAGTCCTTGACGATTCGACAACCCTTAGATGAAAATACTACCCCGCAAACAATCACGGTTGTGTCTCGAAAGTGGTGGAAATTCTCCGGCGACGTCCTCCGAGCGGTATGATTTGCGCTTGATC
>JBLRXE010000464.1:0-2214 GCA_047920895.1 Roseovarius sp. | reverse complement strand
GGCGGCGGTGCGCGGGATCGTGCTCGATCAGGGCCAGACCTGGCTGGACAGCGCCTTTGTGGTCAATGACTGGTATATCTCGGCTTACCGCCCCCTGACCGACAGTTTTGGCAAGAGGATCGGCATGCTTTATGTGGGCTTTCTTCAGGCCCCTTTCGATGCGGCCAAGCGGCGCGCCTATCTGCTGGTTCTCGCCGCCTTTCTGGTGGTTCTGGCGGTCAGCGCGCCGCTGTTCCTGCGGCTTGCGCGCAACATGTTTGCCCCGCTCGAACGCATGACCCGCACCATGGAAGAGGTCGAGGCCGGCGACATGACCGCCCGCATCGGCCCCATCGCCGCGCGCGACGAGATCGGCATCGTGGCGGCCCATCTCGACACGCTGCTCGATCAGGTGCAGGAACGCGACCGCGCCCTGCGCGCCTGGAACCAGGATCTCAACGCCCGCGTCGAGGCCCGCACCGCCGAATTGCGCGAGGCCAACGCCAAGCTCGAAACCACATATCAGCAACTGGTGATGTCCGAGAAACTCGCCTCCATCGGCGAGATCACCGCCGGTGTCGCGCATGAGATCAACAACCCCGCAGCGGTGATCCAGGGCAATCTCGACGTGATCCGCCAGACCCTCGGGGCTGGGGCCGAGCCGGTGATGACCGAACTCAACCTCATCGACCGTCAGATCGGGCGGATCACCGCCATCGTGGGCAAATTGCTGCAATTCGCCCGCCCCAGCGAATTCGGCACCTTTGAGGAGGATGTCGATCTGGCCGCGGTGCTGCGCGATTGTCTGGTGCTGGTGGACCATGTCGTGACAAAGGCAGACCACAAGGTGACGCTGGAGATCGACCCCGACACGCCCCCGGTGCGGATCAATCCGGGCGAGTTGCAACAGGTGATCATCAACCTTGTGACCAACGCGGCGCAGGCCATGACAGCTGACGGCCTGCTCACCCTGACCACCTGTCCCGCGCTGCGCAACGGGCGCCCCGGCGCCGCCCTCATTGTGGCAGACAGCGGGCCGGGCATCCCCGAGGACAAGCTGGCGCTGGTGTTCGATCCCTTCTTCACCACCAAACAGGGCGAGGGCACCGGGCTTGGCCTCTCGGTCAGTCAGACCCTGATCCAGCAGGCAGGCGGGCGCATCACCGCACGCAACCGCGCGGAGGGCGGCGCGGAGTTTACCGTCTGGCTGCCCGCGCAGACCGGCTGAGCAATTTCTGAAGGCGCTCAGACCTGCCCGGTCAGCCGCGCGTGATGGAGTGCGGCCACAGCGCAGGAGGCCAGCCGCGCCATATCATCATCCGCCCGCGAATTGAGGATGATCGGCACCCGCGCACCCAGCACCACACCCGCCGCTTCGGCATGGCTCAGATAGGTCAGTTGCTTGGCCAGCATGTTGCCCGCATCGAGATTGGGCACCACCAGAATATCCGCCCGCCCCGCCACCGCCGAGGATAGGCCCTTGGTCCGCGCCGCCGCCAGATCAACCGCGTTATCCATCGCGAGTGGCCCATCCACCAACCCGCCGGTGATCTGCCCCCGCTCCGCCATCTTGGACAGGAGGGCGGCATCAATCGACGAGGGCAGATCGGGATTGACCGTCTCGACCGCCGACAGGACGCCGACCTTGGGCAGCTCGATCCCAAGGCTCAGCGCCAGATCAATCGCGTTCTGCACGATATCCATCTTGGCGCGCAGATCAGGCGCGATGTTGATCGCCGCATCCGTCACCAGCAAGAGATGCGCCAACCCCGGCACATCCATCACGAACACATGGCTCAGACGCCGCCCCGTGCGCAGACCAGCGGCCTTGTCCAGCACCGCGCGCAAGAGTTGGTCGGTGTGCAGATGCCCCTTCATCACCGCGCCCGCGCGCCCCGCCTGAACCAGCGCCACAGCCCGGCGCGCGGCGGCTTCGGGGTCCGGTTCCGCAATGATCTCGATCCCCGCCAGATCCGCCCCCAACTCTTGCGCCGCCGCCGCGATGCGCACGGGATCGCCGATCAGGACCGGCGCGATCAACGTATGCGCCCGCGCCAAGAGCGCGCCCCCCAAAGAATTAGGCTCTTCGGGGCAAACCACCGCCGTCACCAGCGCCGCCCGCGTCATCCCCGGCACGCGCCACAGCGCAAACGCGGTAATCGCCCCCGCTACCGCGACCCCAGCCGGCGCCCAGAAACCGCCCTGCCAGAAGAAGGCCGCGCGCCAGGGTTCGGC
>JBLRXE010000463.1:0-2221 GCA_047920895.1 Roseovarius sp. | reverse complement strand
ATTGCCGATATGGCGCTGCCTGTCCGATAGCCTGTCGGGCCCGGCGCTTTGGGTCATACAGTGCATGAATCGACCATCTCTGCGCCGATCCGATAACCCGTCGCCCGGTACCCGCGCTGGCGCTTGTCCCACATTCTGGACAATGCCGGGTGCGCGGCGCTTCGTCCAGCGTCTCGCCTTCCTTGCCGACCACCTCGCCCAGCCACTTGCGGATCTCCGGGCTGCCGCTGTCGGCATCGCCACAGGACAGCTCCGGCGCGGGTTCCAGCAGGCGGAACGGCACTTCTTTGTGGTGTTTGACGACGGCTTCTTTGCCGATCCAGTTCAAAGTAGGCATTCGCGATCCCGATAGGTTCTTCTATTCTTGTGTTGGTGGTCGTTGTCCGAGGCCGAACCATTTGGCTCCGCGCCCTTTACCGGTAGGGGCGATCAACCCTTCAGTCTTCATTGCCCGCAGCACGAGTCTCACCATGTCGCGGCTGACACCGGGGCAGGCTTCCTCGATCTCGGAGATCGAGAATGGCAGGTTGCGTTTGAGAATTTCGGCGCGCACCCGGTCGCCCTTGGCCCCGCGGCCGCGTTCGATCGTGCCAACGCGCTCCTCGAACTCCTTGTAGGCGCGCAGCAGGGCGCCCCAGAAGTAGTTCAGCCAGGGCGCGATGTCATGCGCGGCCTCATGCCAGCCCTGGGAGCTGGCTTCCAGGGTTTCGTAGTAACTCTCTTTCGATTCTTCGAATATGCGTTCTAGACTGATGAAGCGGCCCACGGCGTAGTCGAAGTGGTAAAGCAGTTGCAGCGTGAGCAGGCGCGCCATTCGGCCGTTGCCATCCGGGAAGGGATGGACGCACAGGAAGTCGAGTATGGCGAGCGGTACCAACACCAATGGATCGGCGAGATGCTGATCCAGCGCAGCATGATAACGTGCGATCAGGTCCGTCATCGCCATCGGCGTTAGATGCGCGGCCACTGGGCGGAAGCGGATACGCGAGCTGCCGTCCGGGTGGCGTTCGACAATGTCGTTGTTGGTGGACTTCCAGCGGCCACCGGGCTGCGGCATATAGCGGTACAGAATGCCGTGCAGCTGGAGCACCGTGCCCTCGGAAAAAGGCATCTGGTCGCCGCTTTCATGGATCAGGCCCAGCGCATCGCGGTAGCCGGCCACCTCCTGCTCGGAACGGCTCTTGGGCGCGGCGTTCTTCAGCACCAGCGATTTCAGACGGGCGGCTGCGACCACCACCCCTTCGAGCCGGTTGGATGACTCGGTGGATTCCACCACAGCAACTTGGCGCAGATCACTCAGCACCTCAGGCGACTGGGCGACGTACAGGCGCTGTTTGCCCCTGTACTCCCCAAGCGCGCGCAGTGTTGCTAGTTGCTGCGTGTCAAAGCGCAGTTTGGCAAGGTAGTCGGGCGAGAGTGAGTGCATGGGCTCATCGCAGGCTGTGTAAATGGGGTAACCCTACTGAACAAAAGGGTATTGCGATACTCCATTACCCCAATTAACCGCAGCTTACCCCATTTAGCTGCACCGCGCGCCGAGCTGGGCTGAGGCCGCCTGCTCAGCGCGTCGGTCGTACCCGTATGGATCGTGTCGGGGGTCCTTCTTCGGCGGCACTTCCTTCTCGTCAATCACGCTCGTCCTCGGCATCATCGTTTTTTCGTAATCGCATGGGCGTAACCGGTATTTCGGTGGCCATGGTTGACCGCAAAAAGGCCGCGCCTAGCCCTTGTAAACGCAGAGCCCGGAACCCCGCGCCACGCGGGCATGCGCGCAAAGAAAAAGGGCCTGGAGACTATCCAGGCCCTTGGTGTTGGTGGCGGATGGTTGACGGCAGAACTGGGTTCTCGGTCTGCTGTTTCGGGGCGGTGCAAACCCCTGCGGAATGTCGCGGAGACCGGTTCATGAGCCGCCCACTTCCGCAGCGATCCGGTAACCCATCGCCCGGTACCCGCGCTGGCGCTTGTCCCACATTCGGAGCAATGCCGGGTGGCCAGCGTCGACGAAATCGATGATCCGAACGCCGGTCTTGGAGGCGTGCTCCCGGTGCAGGCGGCCGGCGTACTGCTGCAGCGTTCCCTTCCAGGAAACGGGCATCGCCAGTACCAGGGTATCGAGAGGGGGATGGTCGAAGCCCTCGCCGACCAGCTTCCTCGTCGCCAGCAGGATGCGCGGCGCGTCGGGCGGCAAGGTATCCAATTGGGCAATGAGGGCGCCTCGCTG
>JBLRXE010000462.1:0-2222 GCA_047920895.1 Roseovarius sp. | reverse complement strand
GAGCTACGCCGGAACACGAGGGGTCTATAGCAATCGGATTCGGGGAGGTCCAGAGGCTTTGTGACAAAAAATCAGGGCGAGGGGGAAACGGTTTGGGTCAGTGTGAACTTGGTGTCTGCCTGCAAGGCGTCGAGCGGGGCAGTGCGGGACTTTTGCATGAGGTCAATAAGATGGGCGAGCACGTTGCGACGGGCGGCGGGCAGGAGGTCAATAGGCGTGTCGGCATAGACGCGGGCGGTGATTTCGGCAGCGGTCATTGGTGCCGCTGTAAGGGCCTCCAGGATCGCGGCCTCTCGGCCCAGGCGATGTGCAACCAGCCAGTCGAGGCGGGCCTTTGGGGTCTCGATCATCGCGCCGTGGCCGGGCAGGAACCGCCGTGCCGCCAATGTTCCAAGCCGCGCGCAGGAGCGCATGAAATCGCTCAGATCGCCATCGGGCGGCGAGACGAGCGAACTGGCCCAGCCCATGACCAGATCGCCGGTAAGCACGCTCGCGCCGATTTCGAAGCTGAGGTGGTTGCCGAAATGCCCCGGCGTCCAATGCGCGATGATCTGCCAGCCATCACCCGCAATCCGCGCGCCATCACACAGCACCAGATCAGGGGCAAAGCCCGCATCCACCCCTTCGCCCCCGCCCATGAGGCCGCTTTCGGCAAGACGCTGCATGACCGCGCTGCGCCCGGCGCGGGCGTCGCCATAGGCCAGCACCGGCGCGCCAGTTTCGGCCGAAAGGCGCGCAGCGAGGGGCGAGTGGTCAAGATGCGCGTGGGTAACGAGGATATGGCTGATGCTCTGGCGCGGGCCAAGGGCCCCGAGGATCGCCGCGAGATGGGCGGGATCGTCCGGACCTGGATCAATCACCGCAAGTTGCCGCGTGCCCACAAGATAGGTGTTCGTCCCCCAGAAGGTCATGGGAGAGGGGTTGGGGGCCAGAATGCGGCGGATGTCCTGCCCTAGATCCTCGGCGATGCCGACGGGGGGGCTTTTTCCTTGGGTCGCTTGCATGGCTCTTCCTTCCGGCTGCGCGCGCGGCTAGGTTTAGCCATGTCGCTGCATTGGCTCAAACCCTATCTTCCGCGAAGCCTCTATACCCGGGCCGTGCTGATCCTGTTGTTGCCGGTGATCACGCTGCTTCTGGTGGTGTCTTTG
This sequence comes from Roseovarius sp., assembly GCA_047920895.1. Classification (GTDB taxonomy): domain Bacteria; phylum Pseudomonadota; class Alphaproteobacteria; order Rhodobacterales; family Rhodobacteraceae; genus Roseovarius. The sequence continues at coordinate 1,074 of JBLRXE010000462.1, read as the reverse complement.
GTGTTCGCCCAGCGGCTGTTTGACGATGTCACGCAGCAGATGGTCAAGACCGTGGCCCGCGAAGTGCGGCTGGTGCTGGACGAGCCGGAAGGCAGCCCCGTGGCCGCGATTCTGGAAATCGAGCGGCGGCGGGTGCCCGCGTCCGAGATGCCTGAGGCGGACGACTACGACTGGTTCGATCTCTCGGGCAGCGTCGTGATTCGCGAGTTGCGCGGCTATTTCGATGATCTGGAGCGGGTCTCGTTGACCGATAATCAATTTGTGATGCTATATTTTCAAAGGGATGGCGGGGTGGTCGAGCTGATTTTCGACCGACGACGCGTCTCGGCGCGGCGACCCTATCAGGTGCTGCTCAATCTGGCGTTCTACGGCATGCTGATGACGGCCGTGTCCTATGTCTATATGCGCAAGCAACTCAAACCGATCACTCGCCTTGCAGAGGCGGCAGAGGCCTTTGGGCGCGGGCGGCATGTGCCCTTTCGCGCCTCGGGCGCGTTAGAGGTGCGGGCGGCGGGAAATGCCTTTCTCGACATGCGCGCGCGATTGGAGCGGCAGATCGAGCAGCGGACCCTGATGCTCTCGGGGGTGAGCCATGATCTGCGAACACCCCTAACCCGGCTGCGGCTGAGTCTGGCCATGCTGGATGACGCCGAAGAGGCCGCCCCCATGCTGCGCGATGTGGTCGAGATGGAGCGTTTGCTGGACGGGTTTCTGGCCTTTGCGCGCGGGGCGCATGAGGGCGAGCCGGAGCCGGTCGATCCGATTGCCTTGGTGCGTCAGATTGTTGAGGATTCCCAAAGGGCACAGCACGACGTGACCCTTGTCGAGGTGCGCGGAGAGGGGACTGTGGCCTTGCGGGTGGAAAATATTCGCCGGGCGGTGGAGAACCTGATCAACAACGCGGTGCGCTATGGATCGCGGGCCGAGGTTTCGGTGGTGATGACCGAAAAATCCTTGCGAATCCGGGTCGAGGACGACGGGCCGGGTATTCCGCCGGATAGCCGGGGCGATGCGATCAAGCCGTTTACGCGGCTCGAGCCTGCGCGCAATCAGAATCGCGGTATGGGGGTCGGC
>JBLRXE010000461.1:0-2225 GCA_047920895.1 Roseovarius sp. | reverse complement strand
GATCATCGACGAGGCCCTCTGGGACCGGGTCAAGTCCCGCCAGCAAGGCCGGACGATCAAACACACCAAAGCTGAGGCCTGTCAGCCGCTCAGAACGGGGCCGTGATCATCCAAGCCGCGACAGGCGCACGGCTCATCCCCATAGAGCGCACCGCGCCGGACGAGACTTGGTCTGAACCCTTTGTGGCGCAGCTGCTTGCCGCAGCGGTCGACGAACGCGCCGATGTTGGCGAACCTGAATCCAACGGGCCAAACTCTGGAATTTCAGCCCGCGCCGCCTTCTGCCTCGGCCATCAGACCTTGCACCCATCTCGTCACCAGCCAATTGACCGGCAGCCCGAGCGGCCAGCAGAGCAGCAGCGCCGTAACCGGCGGTATCGCGGGCCAGCCCAGCACCTGCCCCATCAGCCCCAGCATGAACAGGTTGATGGCCACGGCAAGCGAGGTGAACGGATAGAGCAGCAAGAAGAGCCGCAGGGAGAGAGACCGCGCGCGCGTCATGCCGGCACCTTGGCCCGCGCCAGACTGCGCGCCACCAGCGCCGCCGCCCCCGGCGCACAACCGATCGGATCAAGCAAGACGCCCTGAAACTCCGCCAGATCCAGCGCTTCGGGAATATCGTCCAGAACATGCCCGCCCTTGGCGGCAAAGAACGGCAGGCAAATCGCCTGTGCCCCCAGATCAAACGCCTGATCCGCCAGATAGGGCGGCTCTTCAACAAACCCCACACGCAGCTCCGCCACCGGCAACATCGCTGCAAGCGCTGCGGCAAACCCTTGCGTGTCGCGTGCCGCCTGCGCGCTGCGCCCCGATCCATGCGCGGCCAGAAACACCCGCACCTGCGATGCCTGCCAGCCCTGTGCGGTCATCACCTCTGACAAGAGCGCCGCCGCCATCTCCGGCAATCCGGGATCGCGGCCAAAGGGTGACAGGACCACCGCCCGCGCGCCCTCCAGCCGCTGCAACAGCGCGTCGCCGGTGAACCACCCCCCCGTCATGAAATAGGGATAGATCCGCGCGCCCGGCCCGGCATCGGCCAGCGCCGCCTCCAGCGCGCCGGGCTTGGCCAGCGTGGCCGATCCCACACGCCAACCGGGCAAGGACTGGGCCACCTCGGCGGCAAATCCTGCCAGCGCCGCCTCTGCCGGGTCCGGGTCCGAGGGCTGGCCGTGGCTTACGATGAGTGCTGCGGGTTTAATGGCTGGTTCCTTCCGAGAATGTTATCTTGTTGAAAACATTGTATTTTCCAGAGGGTTTGCGCATCGACAGGCGGGTTACTTCCTCCAGCGTCGCCGCATCGTAGACGATCACCGCGCCCTCGTCCTCCCAGATAGAGACCAGCGCGTGCCGCCCGTCGCGGGTGAATTCCACATGCGCCACGGTGGCCCCCGGCTCTGGCCGCAGGGTGCGCACGATCTCAAGGCTTTGCTTGTCGATCACATGCATCACATCCTTGTTGGGGCCAAAGAACACATCCGCCCAGAAATAGGGCGTATTCTCGTGACTGCGCAGGAAAAACCCCGGCCCCTCGGTGGCAATCGTCGTGATCACGCTCCAATCGCTCGTGTCGATGATCGACAACACGCCTTCTTTCAGATGCGGTGTCGCCATCACCCGATGACCATTGCGCTCCCATGAAATGCCCGATCCCAGATGCGGCATACCGGGCAGCGGCAATTCCGCAATCTCGCGGCCTACGTTGAGGTTGACCACCACACCGCGCTCTGAATCGCGGGTGGCCCCGATCAAATGCCGGTAATCATCCGAGAAAAAGAAGTCATCCAGCGGCTCGCGCACCTCGATCCGGCGGCGCGCGAATAGGCCCTGGGACGAGGGCAGCGCCTCGATCATGCCCTTTTCGTGGCTATGGACAAACCCCTCATAGACCGGCTCCGCCTCCGGGTCGGTCGCGACTTCCCAGATTTCGGGCACATCCTTGAGCGCCAGCACGAAACTGTCGCGTTGCGGCACCTGATAGACCGCCGAGACCCGGCTTGGGCTGCCATCCGCGCCGATCACCGGCATCACGCGCGCCACGCTCAGATCCTCGGTGGACAGAATCGTCAGCGTCATCGGCAGGTAATTCGCCACCGCCAGCCATTTGCCATCGGCGCTCATCGCGATGTTGCGGCTGTTGAGACCTGCGCGCACCCGCCCCACTTGGCTCAGCGACCAGATATCGTATTTCTGGACCCAGCCATCGCGCGACATGATGAACACATAGC
>JBLRXE010000460.1:0-2226 GCA_047920895.1 Roseovarius sp. | reverse complement strand
GGATCATGGGTCAGCAACACCAGCGCGCTGCGCGCATCCAGACCAAAGGCGCGCACGCCCTCGTCGGGCCAGTCCTGCACCACCGTCTCGCCCGGAAACCGCGCCTCAGAGGCAAAGCTGTCGCGCGGATCAATGATCAGCGGATCATAACCCACAATCCGCGCCAACGGCACAAGGGCTTGGGCAATATGCACCGCCCCCACGATGATAAGGCGCAAAGGCGGGTTGTGAATAGCGACGAAGGTCTCGCCATCCTCGTCAAAGCCTGAGCGATCCATACGAAACCGGGCCTCGTGCCCCTCCCGCTCCAATCGCCGCCCGTCCGGCCCGGCGACATAGGCCACCGGCACGCGCGCCTCCCGCGCCAGCACCAGATCGACCAGCAGCGCCTCGGGCATCACCGATCCGATGGGCTCGACCAAAACCCGGATCGTGCCTCCACAGGCCAGCCCCACAGCAAAGGCATCGCCATCGCTTACGCCATATTCCAGCAATACCGGCTTGCCCGCCTCGATGGCCTCGAGCGCCTCGGCCACCACCGCCCCCTCGACACAGCCGCCCGACACCGATCCGGCAATCTCACCCGCGCCGGAAATCGCCAACTGGCTGCCTACCCGGCGCGGCGCGCTGCCCCAGGTCTCGACCACCGTCGCCAACGCAGCCCCCTTGCCCGCCCGATGCCAGGCCAGCGCCGTTTCCGGGATGTCGTCAAAGCGATCCATTTTCTCAACTCCCCTGCATGGCCGCCATAAGCCGTGCCTTTTCGCCGCTGTCGTCGCGGCGCGAGATGGCTTCGGCCAGTTCCTCCAGCGTGGCGATGGAATGGCCAGCGCGGAACGCGTCCACATGCGGCAACATCGCCTTGATCCCTTGCGCCTTGGGCGCGAAGCCTTCCCACCGCAAGAGCGGGTTCAGCCAGATGAGCCGCCGTGCACTGAGGTGCAGCCGCTCCATCTCGTGGCTCAGCGCCTCGGGCGCGTCACGGTCCAGCCCGTCTGTGATCAAGAGCACCACCGCCCCCTGCCCCATCACCCGCCGTGACCAGTCGCGGTTGAAATCGTGCAGACAGGTGCCGATGCGCGTGCCGCCCTCCCAATCCTGCGCCTGTTTACCCGCGGCGGCAAGTGCCACATCCACATCCCGCGTCGCCAGTTGCCGGGTGATATTGGTCAGCCGCGTGCCAAAGGTAAAGGCATGCACCTTTGCCCAGCCCGCACCCTTGTGATTGGCGACGGCGTGGAGAAAATGCAAAACCATCCGGCTATATTGGCTCATGGAGCCTGAAATATCGCAAAGCACCACCAGATTGGGCCAACGCTCACGCGGCTTTTGCCAATGGATGCGGCGCAATTCCCCGCCATGACGCAGGCCTGCGCGCAGGGTCCGCCGCGCATCCATGCGCGCGCCATTGAGCGCCGCAATGCCGCGCCGCGAGGCAAAGGGTTTCACCGGCAGCGTGAGACGCGCCAACATGCGCTTGGCCTGCGCCACCTCTGCGGTGCTCATCTGCTCGAAATCGAGACGGCGCAGACGCTCCTCGCCCGACATCGTGGCACTCGCATCAACCTCGATCTGCACCGCGTCATCGTCGCGCTCGTCCACCTCGGGCGCATCGCGCATCACCCCGTTGAGCAGCGCCTCTGCCGCGCGCTTCTCCGCCGCCTGCGCGGGGCGCTCTTCCTGCACACCGCGAATGGCGGGCAGCATCATTGCCATCATATGCTCGACATAGCGCGGATCGCGCCAATAGAGACGGAACACTTGCGCAAAAACAACCAGATGCTCGGGCCGCGTCACAAGACAGGCGCGCAGCGTGTAAAAGAAATCAATCCGGCTGGAAAACCCCGCCACCGCCACCGCCCGGATCGCGTCAAGCACCCGTCCCGGCCCAATCGGCAGCCCTGCTGCCCGCAGCGCGCGCGCGAAATGGGTGATGTTATGCGTGAGTTTGGGATCGTCCGGCAATTCGAGCGGCGCGTATTCCGTCATAACGCGTCGTGGGGGCGCTGCCCCCACACCCCCGAGGTATTTGGAGCCAGATGAAACATTACGCCGGTTCCAATCCCGCCCGCACCTCATCAAGCAGGCGCTTGGCCTCTGATCCCTGCAATTTCGCAATATCGTCCTGATATTTCAGGATCGCGCCCAGCGTATCTGCAATCACCTCGGGGCTGAGGCTGATCACATCAAGCGCCAGCAGGCATTTGGCCCAGTCAATCGTCTCCG
>JBLRXE010000459.1:0-2230 GCA_047920895.1 Roseovarius sp. | reverse complement strand
TGGCGATGTTCCACCTCTTCACCCACGCGTTTTTCAAGGCGATGCTGTTCCTTGGTGCCGGGTCTGTGATCCACGGCATGCATCACGAGCAGGACATGCGCAACTATGGCGGCCTGCGCAAGAAAATGCCCTATACGTTCTGGGCGATGATGATCGGCACGCTCGCCATCACCGGCGTGGGGATACCGCTGACGCATATCGGCTTTGCCGGGTTCCTCTCGAAGGACGCCGTGATCGAGAGCGCCTTCGCCGGGACGGCGGGTGGCTATGGATTCTGGATGCTGGTGATTGCCGCGCTGTTCACCTCGTTCTACAGCTGGCGCCTGATGCTGCTTACCTTCTTTGGCGCGGCGCGCGGCGACAAGCACACCCATGAACACGCGCATGAGAGCCCGATGGTCATGCTGGTGCCGCTTGGCGTGCTGGCGCTTGGCGCGGTGTTTGCGGGGATGATCTGGTACGGTCCGTTCTTCGGCTCTGAGGATCAGGTCAACGGCTGGTTCAACGGCGCGATCCTGATGGCCGAGGGCAACACCGTGCTGCATGACGCGCACTATGTGCCCACATGGGTCAAGGTCAGCCCCTTCGTGGCGATGCTGATCGGCCTTGTGATGGCGCTCTGGTTCTATGTCTGGGATCCGGAAATGCCCCGTCGCGTGGCCGAGACCAATCGCCCGCTCTACCTCTTTCTGCTCAACAAGTGGTATTTCGACGAGATCTTTGACTTTCTCTTCGTACGGCCCGCCAAGGCGCTTGGCCACCTGTTGTGGAAACGCGGCGATGGCGATGTGATCGACGGCTCGATCAATGGCGTGGCGATGGGGATCGTGCCCTGGTTCACCCGCCTCGCCGGTCGCGCGCAGTCCGGTTACATCTTTACCTATGCCTTTGCCATGGTGATCGGGATCGTGGTTCTGGTGACATGGATGACGATCTTCGGGGGAGCCAACTGATGGACAACCTGCTTTCCATTGTGACCTTCATTCCGGCGGTCGCGGCGGCGATCCTTGCGATGTTCCTGCGCGGGCAGGATGAGGCGGCACAGCGCAATGCCAAATGGGTGGCGCTGATTGCGACCACGCTGACCTTTGTGGTGTCGCTCTTCATCCTGTTTGACTTCGACCCGGCCAACACGGGGTTCCAGTTCGTCGAGGATCGCGAGTGGCTCTTGGGCCTGCGCTACAAGATGGGTGTGGACGGGATCAGCGTGCTCTTTGTGATGCTGACCACATTCATGATGCCGCTCACGATTGCGGCCTCTTGGGGCGTGACCACCCGCGTCAAGGAATACATGATCGCCTTCCTGCTGTTGGAAACGCTCATGCTGGGCGTGTTCATGGCACTCGATCTTGTGCTATTCTACCTCTTCTTCGAGGCGGGGCTGATACCGATGTTCCTGATCATCGGTATCTGGGGCGGCAAGGAACGTATCTACGCGTCGTTCAAGTTCTTCCTCTACACCTTCCTTGGCTCTGTGCTGATGCTGGTGGCGATGGTGGCGATGTTCTCGGATGCGGGCACCACGGATATTGCGGCGCTGCTGAAACATGAATTCGAGAGCGAGAGCTTCTCGATCCTCGGTGTTCATGTGATCGGTGGCATGCAGACGCTGATGTTCCTTGCCTTTTTTGCCAGCTTTGCGGTCAAGATGCCGATGTGGCCGGTGCATACCTGGTTGCCCGATGCCCATGTGCAGGCGCCGACCGCAGGCTCGGTCGTGCTGGCGGCGATCCTGCTCAAGATGGGCGGCTATGGGTTCCTGCGGTTCAGCCTGCCGATGTTCCCGGTGGGGGCAGAGGTGCTGACGCCGCTGGTGCTGTGGATGAGCGCCATTGCCATTGTCTATACCTCGCTGGTGGCGCTGGCGCAGTCGGACATGAAAAAGCTGATTGCCTATTCGTCGGTGGCGCATATGGGCTATGTCACGATGGGGATCTTCGCGGCGAACCAGCAAGGGCTGGACGGGGCGATATTCCAGATGATCAGCCACGGCTTCATCTCGGGCGCGCTCTTTCTCTGTGTGGGCGTGATCTATGACCGGATGCACACCCGCGAGATTGACGCCTACGGCGGTCTGGTCAACCGGATGCCGGCCTATGCGCTCATCTTCATGTTCTTCACCATGGCCAATGTCGGCCTGCCGGGCACCTCTGGGTTCGTGGGCGAGTTTCTCACCCTTATGGGCGTGTTTCAGGTCAATACATGGGTTGCGGCGGTGGCGACGTCGGGC
>JBLRXE010000458.1:0-2237 GCA_047920895.1 Roseovarius sp. | reverse complement strand
AGTTCAGGATCGTGGTCTCGTCGGGGATGCGGTCGTCGCCCAGCTCGATCCCGGCAAAGCGGCGCATCGCCTCGCTGTCGTAGAGGGTTTCTTCCGCCATCGGATCGCTGAGCGCATACCAGTTCTGGAGAAAATAGATCCGCAGCATCGTTTCCAGCGGCATCGGTGGGCGACCGCCCTTCGGCCCGGTCTTCGGATAATGCGGCTCTATCAGCGCCAGAAGGCGCCGCCACGGCACCACCGCGTCCATCTCCAACAGGAACTGCTCGCGCCGCGTCATCTTCTTTTTCATGGCGTCGCGGAGTCCGGGAAAGGCAGGCTGTTTCGGCATTGGTGGACGCTCCTCTTGGGGATGCCCAAGTCTACCAGATCATGCGGAAAGTGGCAGGTTTTTCAGATGTTCCTTAAATGCACCGGCTAACCCAGAGCTCAGGGTGGGCCGGCGCATCCATTTTCGCTTTCGAACAGAAATCCTACACCGACAGCCCCCGAGCCTTGCCGACGAAACGCTCGGCCGCCAGCAGTGACCGGGCATAGCGCGCCCCCTCCATGGCCAGTGCCACATTGGCGCGGACCTCCTCTATTCGGCGCCCCGTCAGAGTGAGGCGCGCGCGACAGGATAGCGAACGGGGACGTTCGGCCCGTCTCGTCGGGATCGTCGCCGACCACCGACCGGAAGCTGGCCGAGCAGTCGCTGGTGGCCATGAACGAGACGCTGGAGGCGAAGGTGTCCGATCGCACCATTTCACTGGCGGCCTCGAATGCGCAGCTTGACGCCTTTGCCTATACAGTCAGCCACGACCTGCGCGGACCTTTCGGCCAATTGCTGTAAGAACATCATAGCTTAAATCGCCTTGAATCAGTGTAAGCGGTGTCTGAACAGCACCGGGCTATCAGTTTGACGGTTGGAAATTCCAGGGCAGCAACTCGTCGATGCGGTGTTGCGGATGTCCGGCCGCGATGGCTTCGAGCGTAGATTTCAGATAGGCGAAAGGCTCCACGCCGTTGATCTTGGCGGTCTCGATCAGGGATGCGATGCGGCCCCATGCCTTGCCACCCTCGTCATGACCGGCGAACAGCGCGTTTTTTCTGTTCAGTGCAATTGGCCTGACCAAATTCTCGACCTTGTTGGAGTCGATCTCGACGCGCCCGTCCGTCAGGAAGGTCTGCAATCCGTCCCAGTGTCGGTGGATGTAGGCAAGCTTCTCGCCGAGGCGCGATTTTGCCGAGATGCGCAGGCGCTGCGCTTGCAGCCAGATGCCGAAGGCTTCGACCAGTGGGGCGGATCGTGCCTGCCGAGCTGACAGGCGCTGGCCCGGGGACGTGCCGCGGATGTCTTTCTCGACGGCATATATTCCTGCGATCTGGCGCAGGCCCTCGGCCGCGATCTCTGAGCCGTCGCGGTCGAAGATTTCCTTGAGCTTGCGGCGTGCATGCGCCCAGCAATGCGCCACAATGATCGGATCGCCGCCCTTGCGGTCTGGGCGCGTCAAACGGTTGTAGCCCTGGTAGCCATCGAGTTGCAGCGTGCCATTGAACCCCTTGAGGAACTTCTCGGCGTTTTCGCCGCGGCGATCGGGGGCGTAAAAATAGACCACACCGGGCGGATCATCACCGCCCCATGCCCTGTCGTCACGCGCCAAGGCCCAAAGGTAGCCGGTTTTCGTCCGACCACGACCCGGGTCCAGCACCGGGGCCGTCGTTTCGTCCATGAACAGCTTCGTGGACGTCTTCAGGTGCTCGGCCAGCGCATCGACCACCGGCCTCAGATGGAAGGCGGCCACGCCGACCCAATCCGCCAGCGTGGACCGGTGGATGTCGATGCCCGAGCGGGCCAGGATCTGGCTCTGGCGATACAGAGGAAGGTGGTCCGCGTATTTGCTGACCAGCACATGCGCGATGGCGCCTTCGGTGGGCAGCCCGCCCTCGATCAGCCAGGGCGGCGTTGCGGCTTGTGTGACCCCGTCGGTGCAGATGCGGCAGGCGTATTTGGGACGGATCGTCACGATCACACGGCACTGCGCGGGGACGATGTCGAGCCGCTCGTTACGGTCCTCGCCGATCCTGTGCATCTGCCCGCAGCCGCGTCGCCATTGTCGCTCGGACCAATGGCGCTCCAATGGCGACCACATCAGGCTGTCAGGCTCGATCACACGATCAATGCGCGGCAGCCCCTCGGGCAGGTTGCCGCGGTTGCGCCTGGCGATCCGTTTGCGCCTGAGCGTGTCATCGCCCGG
>JBLRXE010000457.1:0-2240 GCA_047920895.1 Roseovarius sp. | reverse complement strand
ACATCGTGCGCAGCCTTGCGGTGCGTGGTGTGGTCTGCATGACCGAAACCGTGTCCGAGATGATGACCCGCAACCCGGTTTGCTGCACGCGGCAGGATACATCCGACGCGGTGCTGGCGCGCATGACCGATGGCCGGTTCCGTCACATGCCGGTCGTGGAGGCGGGCAAACTGGTGGGGATCGTGACCATCGGTGATGTGGTCAAGGCGCGTCTGGAAGAGCTGGCGATGGAAAAGAGCGCCCTCGAAGGCATGATCATGGGTCACTGAGCCCTTGCATTCCCCTGCGCATTATTGTTGCGTGAGCGGCAATCTCAGCAAAGGAGGGCCGCATGCGCATTGGTCTGTATCCCGGCACGTTCGACCCGATCACTCTGGGTCATATCGACATTATCCGCCGTGCGGCGGTGTTGGTGGACCGGCTGGTTCTGGGGGTTGCGATCAACCGGGACAAGGGGCCGCTCTTTACGCTGGAAGAGCGGGTCGAGATGATCGAGGCGGAATGCGCCAAGCTGAGCGTGCAGACCGGCACCGAGATCGTCGCGCATCCGTTCGAGAACCTGCTGATCAATTGCGCGCATGATGTGGGCGCGCAGGTGATCGTGCGCGGCCTGCGGGCGGTGGCGGATTTCGAGTATGAGTTCCAGATGGTCGGGATGAACCGGGCGCTGGACAATACGGTCGAGACGGTGTTTCTCATGGCGGATGCCGGCCATCAGGCGATTGCCAGCAAGCTGGTCAAGGAAATCGCCCGGCTGGGCGGGGATGTGAGCAAATTCGTCACCCCCCCGGTGCACGCGGCGCTCTTGGCCAAATTCGCCTGAGCGCGGTCAGGTGGGTTCCATCACCTGCGCGCGGCGCGGGGCCGGGCCACTCCCGGTTTCAAGGTGACGGCCCATTTCGGCGGCGACATCGAGCATGCGGTTGGAAAAGCCCCATTCGTTGTCATACCAGCTGAGCACGCGGCAGAGCCGCCCCTCCATCACGCGTGTCTGATCGGTGGCAAAGATCGAGCTGTGCGGATCGTGGTTGAAATCTGACGAGACCAGCGGGCGGGTCGTCACATCGAGCACGCCTGAGAGCGGTCCATTGGCGGCGCGGGTCACGGCGGCGTTGATTTCGTCCACGCTGGTGTCGCGTGCGGCCTCGAAGGTGAGGTCCACGACGCTGACATTGGGGGTGGGCACGCGGATTGCGGTGCCGTCGAGCCGCCCGGCCAGGTCGGGCAGCACCAGCCCCACGGCACGGGCTGCGCCGGTGGTGGTGGGGATGATGTTCAGCCCCGCCGCGCGGGCGCGGTAGAGGTCCTTGTGCATGGTATCGAGTGTCGGCTGGTCGCCGGTGTAGCTGTGGATCGTGGTCATGAAGCCGCGCGTGATGCCGATGCTCTCATGCAGGACCAATGCCAAGGGGGCGAGGCAATTGGTGGTGCAGGAGGCATTGGAGACGATCACATCCTTGGCGGTGAGGTCGCCGTGGTTGACGCCGTAAACCACGGTGCGATCCGCGCCGGGCGACGGGGCCGAGACCAGCACGCGCCGCGCGCCGTTCCTGAGGTGGCGGGCGGCGGCGTCGCGGTCGGTGAAGATGCCGGTGCATTCGAGCACGATATCGACATCCGCCCAAGGCAGCGCCTCGGGGTCGCGCAGGGCCGTCACGCGCATCGGGCCGCGCCCGGCGTCGATGCTGTCGGCGGTGGTGGTGATCCGGCCCTTGAAGCGGCCATGCACGCTGTCAAACTCGAGCAAGTGCGCGTTGGTTTCGACCGGGGCGAGGTCGTTTATCGCAACAACCGTGATGTCGTTGCGGTCCGAGTCGAGCAAAGCGCGCAGCACGTTGCGGCCGATGCGGCCAAATCCGTTGATGGCGAGTTTCAGGGGCATGGGGCTCTCCTCAGATTTGTTAGCGCTAACAATTAAAGCGAACATAAACGAATTTCGAATTGAGTCAATGCCGGGGAAATCACAGGAGGGTTATCGCCAGAAAGCGAGATACTCGATCAGATCAAGCAGCTTGCGCCCGAGAAACAGGGTCGCTTGGCTCTCGTTCAGCACGAAATCAGCACCAAGGGCCAGAAGGATGATCCCCCCGAGGCCGATCGCGAATGTGTTGGTCATGCCGCGCGCCTTTGCCGAATGCGTCTTGCGGGGTATGCAACAGAGCCTGCCGCCATGCAAGCCGGATCAGGGGGACACGAGCGGCGCTGCCGGGCCGCAGAACGCAAAACCCCCGGTGCGGGGC
>JBLRXE010000456.1:0-2251 GCA_047920895.1 Roseovarius sp. | reverse complement strand
GCGCGCCATAGCTGATATCAAGGCGGCTGTCGTCCCGGCCAAGCCAGCGGAGCGCAACCTGATCGGCATGCTCGGGCAGATGCCGCTCGACAGCCTCGTGGGCAATGTTCACACCGCCACCCGGCAGACCCGCCAGCCGTCCGCGTGCTGCGTCCCATGAGAACGCTGCGCGCGCAGTTGGGCAATCGGGGGCAGTGTTCCGTTTGGCAGTTGTCTTTCGGATCATGGCAGAGGCCCGGTCGCTCATGGCCTGCCCCTTTCGGCGCGGGCCACCTGTTCCTTCACCCGGATGAAGCTGTCAGGAGTGACCGAGATGGAATCGATGCCGCATTCGACCAGAAAACGCGCAAATTCCGGGTGGTCGCTTGGCCCCTGACCACATAGCCCGATCTTGGCCCCGGCGTCCTTGGCCGCCGCGATCACATGGCCGATCATCCATTTCACCGCCGGATCTTGCTCATCAAACAGCTCGGCCAGTGTCTCGGAGTCGCGGTCCACACCCAGAGTCAGTTGCGTCAGATCGTTCGATCCGATGGAGAAGCCATCGAAACGCTCGGCAAAGGCAGGGGCCAGCACAACATTGGACGGGACTTCGGCCATGACATAGACCTGCAAGCCGTTCTTGCCGCGCTCCAGCCCCTCTTGCGCCATAACCGCCAGCACGCGGTCAGCCTCGGCAACCGAGCGGCAGAAAGGGATCATCACGACAACGTTGTCAAAGCCCATCTCCTCGCGCAGCCGCCGGATGGCGCGACATTCCAGCGCGAACCCCTCGCGGTAGCGTGGCGAAGTGTAGCGCGAGGCACCGCGAAACCCGATCATCGGGTTTTCCTCATGTGGTTCAAACTGTGCGCCCCCGATCAGGTCGGCATACTCATTTGTCTTGAAATCGCTCATCCGAATAATGACCGGCTTGGGGTGCAGCGCCGCCGCGATCCGCGCCAGCCCGCGCGACAGCCGGTCGACAAAATACGCGGCCTTGTCGTCGTGTCCTGCTGTAAGCTCTGTTATCTTCGCCTTTGCCTCAGCATCTTGCAGCGTGTCGAAATGGATCAGCGCCATCGGGTGAATGCGCACATGATTGTTGATCACGAATTCCATCCGCGCCAGCCCCACACCATCTGCCGGCAACCGCCACCAGCGAAAAGCGGCAGCCGGATTGGCAAGGTTCAGCATGACTTGTGTGCGGGTTTCGGGCACAGCGGCAGGATCGAGCATCTCTTCGGCGATCTGGGCTGTCCCCTCATAGACAAATCCTTGGTCGCCCTCGGCGCAGGACACGGTTACTTCCTGCTCATCATGCAGAAGATGCGTGGCATTGCCCGCCCCCACGATGGCGGGCAGGCCCAATTCGCGGCTGACAATGGCCGCATGGCTGGTGCGCCCGCCGCGGTCGGTGACAATGGCCGCTGCGCGCTTCATGATCGGCACCCAGTCCGGGTCTGTATTGCCGGTGACCAGCACACCGCCATCAACGAACCGGTCGATGTCGCGCGGGCTGTCCAGCAGACAGACACGCCCGGCCACAGCGGCGTCACCAATGCTCAGGCCAGTGACCAGCTTTCGCCCCTTGTCGGTAACGCTGTAGCTGCGGTAAGCCCCAGCCTCGCGCCGTGACTGCACGGTTTCTGGGCGGGCCTGAACGATGAACAGCGCACCGCTTTCGCCGTCCTTGGCCCATTCAATATCCATAGGGCAGCCGTAATGATCTTCAATCACGCAGGCCCAGCGGGCAAGCTGCACGATCTCTGGCTCGCTCAGCACAAACCCTGCGCGCTCGGCTTTGGATGTGGGCACAGTGCGGGTCGTACCTTCGCCCGCGCGGGCGTAGATCATCTTGTGGGCCTTGGCACCAAGACGCTTTTCGACGATCGGCACAGCGCCCGCGCGCGCCAGAAGCGGCTTGAAGACCTGATATTCGTCAGGGTCCACGTTGCCCTGCACCACCGTTTCGCCCAAGCCCCATGCGGCATCAATCACGACCACGCCCTCAAACCCGGTTTCGGTATCGATCGAGAACATCACGCCCGAGCCACCGATATCGGACCGGACCATCACCTGCACCCCGACCGAGAGCGCGACTTTCAAATGGTCAAACCCCTTCGCCTCGCGGTAGCTGATGGCCCGGTCGGTGAAAAGCGAGGCATAGCAGCGCCTGCACGCATCAAGGAGGGCCTCTGGCCCTCGAATGTTCAGAAAGGTTTCCTGCTGGCCCGCGAAACTGGCATCCGGCAGATCCTCGGCCGTGGCG
>JBLRXE010000455.1:0-2273 GCA_047920895.1 Roseovarius sp. | reverse complement strand
CTGGCGAAGTGACCGGGCTGGCACCGAGATGCCCTTGGCCCCAAACCCCCCGCGCGGAATCAAGGGCGAAGCCCGCCGCGCGGATCGCTGGGCCGTCCGTCGCACCGAAGGTGCGCCGCTTCACATCGACACGCCTTTGGCGTGACGGCCCAGCGACCGCGCGGCTCAGCGTTTCGGGCTAACGTCCATTCTAGACCAAACGCCCCCTTACACGCCCTGCGCCTGATACACCGCGCCCACCTCGGCCCGGATGATCCGCGCAATCTGCGCGCAATCCTCCAGGCTGAAGGTCAGCGGCAGGCGCATATCGACAATCCCGCGCAAGATCCGGTCGCTCGCGGGCATCGGCGCGCTTGGCGCATAACGCCAACTGTCATAGCGGCTGGTGAATCCCACCGGCTCCGCCCCGCCGAACCATTTCAACTCGACCCCGCGCGCAAGACACCGCTTCAACACCTCCGTGATCCGCCCGCCCTCCCAATCCAGCAACAAAAACTGAATGGACGATCCCACATAGCGCTCCGCCTCGGCCCGCTCCACCACCGTCAGCCCCGGCGTGCCGCGCAACCCGTCCTCGACGACGCGGTAGCGCGCATTCCACTTGTCGCACTGACCCTCCAGCGCCCGCAACTGCGGCCGCAATATCGCCGCGCGCAGATGGTCCATCCGCCCCGAGACATTGGGCGTGTCATATTTGACCGCCTCGAACACCTCCGCAGGCGGCACCGTGCCATGCCGCGCATAGAGCATATAGGACCCCGACAGCATCACCGCCCGCGCCATCACCACCTCGTCATCGGTGATCAGAAATCCGCCCTCGCCGGAATTCATATGCTTGTAGGTCTGGGTGGAATAACACCCGATCTTGCCCCAGCGCCCCGAGGGCACGCCGCGCCATGCCGCCCCCATCGTATGCGCGCAATCCTCGATCACCGTCACACCGGCCGCATCGCAAATCGCCATGAGCGCATCCATATCCGCCAGATGCCCGCGCATATGGCTCAGCATCAGAACATCCGCCTGATCCACCTTGGCCGCCAGATCCCCCAGATCAATCGTCAACGCCTCGGTCACACCCACAAAAACCGGCACAGCCCCCACGCTGGCAATCGACCCCGGCACAGGGGCAAGCGTAAAGGCATTGGTCAGAACCTTGTCTCCCGGCCCCACGCCCAAGGCCCGCAAGGCGGTGGCCATCGCATAGCCGCCCGAGGTGACGGCCAGCGCATAGCGCGCGCCGGTATAGGCCGCGAATTCGCGCTCGAGCGCGGCCACCTCGCCCGCCTCCTCGCCCACCAGATTATAGCGATGCAACCGGCCCGACCGCAGCACCTCGAGCGCCGCCGCGATCCCCTCTTCGGGGATTGGCTCCTGTTGCGTGAAATTGCCTGTGAATCTCTCTGTCATGACCTTGTTTTGGGGCGCACCCCCGCCTGCGTCAATGGTTTTGCGGCCCGGCCCCGCCTTGCTTCAGAAAACCCGAAACCGCCCTGCGGCTCAACCGATCAGACGCCGCACCACACCCGGCAACTCGTCATAATGCCCGATCACCGCCTCAGGCTTCAGCGCCGTCACCGCCGCCCCGCCGGGACCAAACCCCACCAGCACCGACGGCACCCCCGCCGCCCGCGCGGTATCGTGATCCGTGACCGTATCCCCCACCATCAGCGCCCGGTTCGGGTCGCCCCCCGCCCGCCGCACGGTCTCGCGCAGATGCTCGGGGTCCGGCTTGCGCACCGCCAGCGTATCGGCCCCGGTCAGCGCCTGAAACGCCCCCAGCACACCCAGCCGCTCCAACAGCAACCGCGCCAGAGCCTCCGGCTTGTTGGTGCAGATCGCCACGCGGTAGCCATCCCCGCTCAACCGCTCGACCGCCGCCATCGCGCCGGGATAGAGCACCGTGTGCACGTCAATCGCTTGCGCATAGGCCTCAAGCAACACCGGGTAATAGCGGTCAATCGTCGCCTCATCCTCGGCCCGGCCCAACCGCTCCATCCCCAGCCGCAGCATCGCCCGCCCCCCGCGCAGCGCGACCCCGGTATCGGTCTCCAGCGTCAAGAGATCACCTGCGCCCATATCCCGAAAACAGGCATTGGCCGCCGCCAGCAAATCGCCGCTCGTATCCGCGAGCGTCCCGTCCAGATCGAAAACCACCGTGCCCATGCCCTGCCCCTTTGTCCGCGTCCCGCCAGCGGATAGTGGCCCCCCACCCGAAACACAAAGGAAAAGAGACTCCGCCCTACTCGCCCAGCCGGGTAACCCGCAATTCCGGC
>JBLRXE010000454.1:0-2281 GCA_047920895.1 Roseovarius sp. | reverse complement strand
CACTGTGTGCGGTTAAGGCGGTGGGCTTGCGCATGTGTGTCCATGTTGTGTCCTTGGGGCCTTTTCATGGTCTAGTTCATGCGCCATCAGCGGGCAATGCGTCACACAGTGCCGCCCTACAGTAGAATCAGTCCGCGTCTTGGTTGTTTAATACATTTCGAAAAAATGTATAAATAATGTATTTACATTCTTAAATGGTTATATATCATTCTTTATTATGAAGTCATCAGTAACAGATATCCTGCCGCCAACGGTATGGCGTTCGCTCGGCAAGCTAGGTGCGGATCTTTCGGTCGCCAGGCGCAAGCGGCGGTTGACGGTTGCGATGATGTGCGAACGGCTCGGTGTTTCTGGATCCACTTGGCAGCGGATGGAAAAGGGAGATCCGACGGTGTCCATGGGGGCCTACGCACAAGCATTATTTGTATTGGGATTTGGCGAACCGCTAGGCAATCTGGCCGATCAGCGAACGGATGAGGCCGGACTCCTGTTTGATGCCGAGCGGCTGCCCAGGCGTATTGTCCCGCCACGTGCCCGGAAAGAAGGCAATCATGAAGCGCAAGATTGATGTTTTTCTTGGTGACGGGAAAAATCTGATCGGCGAGCTTCGCTATGATCGGCAGGGGCGCCGCGAAAGCGCCGCCTTTATGTATGCGTCCACCTGGCTGGCCAACGCGGGTCGCTTTGCGATTGATCCGGCACTTCCGTTGGGGAGCGGGTTCCAGTTTCACGCGCGTCAGCCGCACGGCTCTATTTTTCATGGAGCCATCGCCGATACCGAGCCGGACGGGTGGGGACGGCGCGTTATTCTGCGGGCTCATGCCAAACGGCGGCAAGCTGTAGCAAAGGGGAGCAAGACCGAGGAAAACAGTACGCTTGGCGAGCTGGATTTTCTTCTAGCGGTTGACGACGAGAGTCGTATGGGGGCCTTGCGTTTTCAGGATGAGAACGGACAATTCCAGGGTGGGGGCGGTTCTGGTGATCGTCGGACACCGCCTCTTCTGGAACTGCAGCAACTGGTAAGTGCTTCGAGAGCGGTCGAAATGAGCGAGGAGACGGAGCAGGATCTGGACTATCTGCGCGGAAGAGGAACGTCGCTCGGGGGGATGCGACCGAAGTGTTCGATCCGGGATGACGACGGGCATCTGGCGATTGCAAAGTTTCCGAGTGTCGGCGACCAGCGTGCCGTCACCAAGGGGGAAATTCTCGCCTTGCATCTGGCCGTGCAAGCTGGCATCGATGCCGCCCAGGGGCGGCTAGTCAGCAGTGACGGGTTATCCGTCGCCCTGATCCGTCGATTCGACCGTCGCCGCGATGGTTCTCGCATTCCCTATCTGTCGGCGGCAACATTGCTGGGGGTCAACCGTGAGGATCCGGAGCCGCACACCTATACCGAGATCGTTGATGCGCTGCGCGTCTACGGCAGTGATACCCAGCGAGATATTGATGAACTCTACCGGCGGATTGCGTTTTCGATTTTGATCAATAATGTGGATGATCATCTCCATAACCATGGGGTGCTGCACGCTGGCGGTGGGCTTTGGCGGCTCGCTCCGGCGTTTGACATCAACCCTTTCCCTGACCGCTATCGTGAGTTGAAGACCTGGATATCGGAAAGGGTTGGTCCCGACTCGTCATTGGACGCCCTGCGTTCCGAGGCACCCTATTTCCGCCTCACGCCAGAACGCAGTGAGGCTATCCTTCGCGAGGTCATCCAGGCGGTATCGGGCTGGAGGGAGACGGGAGTCCGCCTGGGTATGACCTCCGTGGAGCTGGATGAATTTTCCGCTGCATTTGAAACCGGGAACTGAAGAACCACGGTCTGGAGCGCGAGGCTATGAATTCCTCCCGTAGCCTCGGCCGCCAGGCCGTGGACCGAGACTTGGAAGGCGGTGTGCGGCCCCCCTGTAGGACCGCACTGTGTGCGGTTAAGGCGGTGGGCTTGCGCCTGTGTGTCCATGTTGTGTCCTTGGGCCTTTCCATGGTCTAGTTCATGCGCCATCAGCGGGCAATGCGTCACACAGTGCCGCCCTACAGCATGCGTCACACAGTGCCGCCCTACAGCATGCGTCACACAGTGCCGCAAAATAAAACCCCGGTAGCTTCCGCTCAGTTCCGTGGCAATAGATCTTTGCGTGAAAGATCGCAGTCCCTCAGGATCTGCGCGAGTAGGCCGCGTCCAATGGTCTCACCGCGATGCACAGGTACGACGGTGCAGCGTCCATCAGGATGTTGCAAGAAGTGATGACTCCCTTTGCCCTGATCACAGCGAAACCAAACC
>JBLRXE010000453.1:0-2295 GCA_047920895.1 Roseovarius sp. | reverse complement strand
AGTCGTATCAGCCATGAGTGGTCTCCTTTTCGGGTTGGCTGCTTGGGGTGGAAGACGACGGCGGTCATGTGCTTGGCGGTGCGGGCCGCCGTCGTCGGATGGAAACGGGACGATCTGTCTGAAGCGCGAGGCAGGGACTTCGTATCGTTTAGGGGGCACTCCCTGAGGGGTGCCCCCTAATACGAAGTATAGGGGGGTCACACTCTTTCTCATCGAACAGACTAAACATATGTTTTCATTTTACTTTCTTCCATTTTGGATGACAGAGGGCATGACAGAGGCCTCTGTCATATGTCATCAGCAAGTCGTTGAATTTACTGCAAATATGACAGAGGCATGAGGATGACAGTGGCCACTGTCATATGACAGAGCTACTCATCCAGCCCCTCCGGATAGACCCAGACAGCAGGGTTTTCGACCTCTCTGGCCCGCCCTGAATGGGGGCATTTGAAATGGGTCGGCAGGACGATTTCACCCTCAGAAAGGACCTCGCCAGTGCTGGCATCAACGACGGCTTCACCACCAAAACGCATGCCTTCGACACAGAGATATCCGAAGTGCGAGCGCGTCTTCACAAACCCATGCTCGGCGAATTCGCGGCGGAATTTCACGAAACCTTTGGTTGCCAGAACATTCAATCGCTGCCGGATTGTGAACTCGCTGCCGAGCCCATGCTGGTTTTCAAAGGCTGCGCCGAATTGTGTGGACGTATAAAGACGTCCTTCCGCGGCCTCTTCGAACAGCAAACTCAGAATAACGTCGGCTTTTCGGTCCCTCTCGGCGTCATGCCGCGCGCCCAACTCACCTCCAATTAACCGCTCATTCATCGGGTTGATCTCGACCCACTCGCCCTTGACCTTGTCGATCAGCTTGGCGGCCAGCGCCGGCCCATTGCGCAGCTCGATTTCCAGCTTGCGCTGGGGGCTGTCCTCATCGGGCCGGTGCAGGATCAGGCCCGAGGTGTAGAACCCGCGCAGCGCGCTCGCACCCGAGAGGGCCAGAAACGGGTCATCCTTGACCTGTTGCTTGCTGAGCTTCTTGGTGTGATGCACCAGGACCACGCCGCAATCAGGGTTGATGTGATCGCGCAAAACCTCGACGCGGTCCTTGAGGAAGAACATCATCGCGCCATTGTCGTTTTCACCACCGCCCTCAGGGCCGCCGTCAAAGAGGTTGCGGATGGGGTCGATGCAGATGATGTCCACAGGCTCGGCCGGAAATGCCCGGCGGATGGCTTGGGCCACATGGACGCTGCCCTCGGTATCGAGCAGCATTTTCAGCTTTGGCGTGGCCACGAGATTGTCGCGGGCTTTTGCCAGCACCTGACGCGGCAGGCTGATCTGCTGCATGCGCTCGCGCAGATAGTGATACTGGATCTCTGCCTGCAGATAGAAGATGCGCAGCGGGCGTGGTGGCGTGAAGCCAAGGAAGGGCTGGCCGGCCGCCATATGCACAAGCCAGCTGATCAGCAGATCACTCTTGCCCACCTTGGGCGCGCCACCCAGCACAAGAAGGCCACCGGGCGTCAGCACACGCGGCGCGATGATATCCGCCGGCATCGGGCTCGTGTCATCGAGAAGCGCGCCAAGAGTGAAGACGGGCATTTCATGCGGAGCGGGGGCGGCGCTGTCGAGACGGATGAGGGGTGGCCCATGCTTTTCGACATGAATTGCCCAGAGCCGCTCGGATTCGCGCTTGAGCCGCTCGACGGGCCACTGGGGCCGCAGCATGGCCGCATTATAGCCACAGATCGCCTCCCAGCCTTCGTCCTTTGACAGCCGTCCTTCATGGACCATGCGGATGAAATACCCGATCGCGGCCGATGCCCCCTCAAAACGGGACCAGTCATCCTGACCACCCTCGCGCACTGGGGTGACCAGCACCTCGTCGGCACGTGGTTTGTCGGGCGTGGTGAAGTCTGGAGCCAGATTGACGCCCGGCGCGGGCGGCATGTCAGCGACAGCCTCAATGAACTCCGCCAGATTGCGCTCGCGGTCCGGGTTGAATTCGACAATCTGGACCTGGGTCTTGAGGTTGTTCTTGTAATAGACCGAGCCTGCCACGCGGATCGGCTGATGCGCCGAGCGGAAATGCATATCGCCCCCAACCTTGGCAGCAATGTCACCGCGCAGGCGGGTCACGCGCGCAATGTCGCTGCCCTCGGCGGGCTCGGTCAGTTTCCACCAGACATGGGCCTTGCGCTGGCCCTCAGGTGTCACCCCGCCGCTTTCCACCACCATGGTGGGCGGGCCGAGATGGCGCTCGAGATGGGCGCGCTTGGCGGCAATATCGCCG
>JBLRXE010000452.1:0-2310 GCA_047920895.1 Roseovarius sp. | reverse complement strand
CCGAGACCTTGCTTGACGGGGCGGCGCAGGTGCCGGGCGGCGACGCCTTCGCCACGCTCTGCGCGCTGGTGCGCGCGCTGGGCGAGCATTGTGGCGGGCTGCGGGAGGGGCATGTCGTCATCACCGGATCGCTCAACGGATTGCCATGGGTGCAGGCCCCCATCGTGGCGCAAGGCAACATTGCGGGCCTTGGCAGCGTTACGATGACATTGGCATGAGGTCTCCGACTTTGGTCGTAGATCATGCAGGCAGCAAACGCTTGTCCTGCCCCGAATCTGCGATAGGGTCAGGGTATGTGAGTGCAACGTAAGCGGTATTCGCATGAGCCGCGCGAAGGGGAGAGCGCGTTGGGTCAGCTTGAAGAAGTCTAGGATATCGACCCTGTCCGGGCCTCACGCATCGGACAGGCCGTATGGATTTTCAAACGGGAGGAACCAAATGAAACATCTGCTGTCATCCATCGCCACACTGGCGCTCAGCGCCGGGCTTGCCCATGCGCAGGCCGGAAATGTGCCCGACAATCTGGAAAAATTGTCGAATTTCCAGTCCACCGGCGTGACTGATTTCACCTTTGTCGAACAGGGCGGCGCCTATGCCGAGGGGATCAAGAAAACGCTCGAGCGGATCAGCCTGCCCGACGGGTTCAAGATCGGCCTCTATGCGGTCGTGCCCGATGCGCGCCACATGGCCGTCGGCCCACAGGGCGTGGTGACCTTTGTCGGCACCCGCAAGGACAAGGTCTGGTCCGTCACCGACCGCAACAAGGACCGCGTCGCCGACGAGGTCAAGGATTTCGCACCTTCGCTGCGGTTTTCCATCCCCAACGGCCCCTGCTTCTCGCCGGACGGCTTCCTTTATATCGCCGAGCAGAACCGCGTGCTGCTCTTCCCCGCCGCCGAGTTCTTTTATGAAAGCCCCGATGTGGCGGCCTTCAACCTTGTCGCCAAGGGCGAGCTGATCCCCGAGGACGAGGAAAGTTTCAACCACACCGCGCGGGTCTGCGATATCGGCCCGGATGGCAAGATCTACATCTCGCTCGGTCAGCCCTTCAACGTGGCCCCGGCGGACCGGCTGGAAAAATACAATAAATGGGGCATCGGCGGCATCATCCGCATGAACACCGACGGCACCGGCCGCGAGGTCTATACCTACGGCGTGCGCAACTCTGTCGGTCAGGATTTCCACCCCGAAACCGGCGAGCTGTGGTGGACCGACAATCAGGTCGACGGCATGGGCGATGACATCCCGCCCGGCGAGTTGAACCGCCAGACCGAGATGGGCCAGCATTTCGGCCATCCGTGGTATGGTGGCGGCTCGGTCCGCACCAATGAATACAAAGGCGAAGAGGTGCCCGTCGAGGTGGTGATGCCCGCCGTGGAAACCGTGGCCCATGCCGCAGACCTCGGCATGACCTTCTATACCGGCAAGATGTTCCCGACAAAATACAAGAACGCCATCTTCTCGGCGCAGCACGGGTCTTGGAACCGGACAGAGCCGGTGGGTGCGCGCGTGATGGTCACCTTCATCGACGACGAAGGCAACGCCACGATGGAGCCTTTCGCCGAAGGCTGGATCGACGAGAATGGCGAATACCTTGGTCGCCCGGTCGACGTGGCGCAATTGCGCGACGGCTCGATCCTCGTGTCGGACGATCTGGCCGGTGCGATCTATCGCATTTGGTATGAGGGCAATTGATGCTCAAGGCATGTATTCTGGGTCTGGGCGGGGTTTTCCTCGCCCAGATTGCTGTTGCAGAGGGGCTGACCGGTGATCCAGATGCGGGGCGCAAGCTGGCGAGCCAATGCCGCACCTGTCACGGCATCGAAGGCATGGCGAAAATGCCGATCGTGCCGCATATCGGCGGCGAGAACCCGGCCTATATCGAGCATCAGTTAACCGCGTTTCGTGACGGGCGGCGCGTGCATGAAATGATGAGCGTGGTCGCGGCCAGCCTCTCGGATCAGGCGATTGCCGATCTGGCGGCGTGGTATAGCAGCTTGATGCCAGTGGCGTCCCTTGCCCCAAGCCAGACCGCAGAGAACGCGCCCGACGCCTGCACTGCCTGTCACGGCGTGGACGGCATTGCCCTGATTGACGACGCGCCTAATCTGGCCGGCGAGACGGTGATGTATATCGACACCCAACTCAAGGCCTTCCGCACCGGCAAGCGTCAGCATGACATCATGAGCGGCATCGCCGCCGAAATGTCGAATGACGACATCCGCGCGGTGGCGAAGCCGGGCGCCCTCCTCCTCAACTACGCGAACCCGATGGCCATGAACACGTGGGCGGCCATCGACTACGGCAAGG
>JBLRXE010000451.1:0-2322 GCA_047920895.1 Roseovarius sp. | reverse complement strand
GTGAGAAGATCGCCGCGGGCGCTGTGCTTTTGCTGATAGTGATTAAGTTAAAATAGTGTCCACGATATTTAACGCGCCAATATTCAAGGGCTCATCACGCGACCGCGAACATCATTCGGCGCGTACGTGGAAGCATTGTGGAAGCAAGAGGGCGCAAAGTGCTGCCAGTTTCTGCGCAATCCTGCGTATGGTCTGCGCGGAGCAGGGGACTTCAACTGGCGGAAATGTCGAAGGAATACGTAAACGAGCGCAATCGTGCATGGTCTGTTCGACACGACTCATAACCTGAAGGTTGCAGGCTGAAGTCTTTGCGCCTCTGGGTAAGCAACCCGCAAACAACAGTCTGATGCCCGTCATTACTTTCCGCGCACCCTTTAGGCTTAATTTATGGAGCACCTGACTTGCCTCAGATAAGACTCGATTGCACACAACATTGCATGGTCAATTATCATTTTCTCACGCATGTCATAAAAGGCAGCGAACGCCTTAGCGGAAGTCATCCATTCCGCGCCGGACTCATCCCCGGCAGACCAGCGCGTCCGTAACCAAACTTCATACTGGGCGTGCGCTTCTGGCGAAAGCAGCTCTGGAGCGTGGAACGCTATTAGGCGTCGGCCAAGCTGGCGCAAGCGAGTGTCACTGAGGGTGGCCACGATTTCCTGGCGCCGCCGCCAGTCGGCGCGCTGGAACTCCGCGAGCAGCGCCTTGTCCGCATGGCTGTAAAACCCTTGAAATATCTGCTTCTCGACGGGCGGCGTCGGCGCGGCTGGATCTTCGGGGAAACGCGCAGCGAGAGCCTGCCCCACGCGCGTTCTGAACTCGGGCGCCGCTGCTATGACCGCGGCCCTCTGGAGATGGTCCGCGCTGGGCGCGATTACAGAGAGAAGCGCGGGTGACTTGTTGATACTCAAGGACCGGATGACCTTGGGTGACGCATCCACTGCCGCGAAAACCCGTGCATCATCGGCGGCCAGAAGCTCCGCCGGATCCGCGGCATCGAGATCAAAGAAGGCGGCCTGATTGGGGTTACTGGCAGAGGTGCCACAGAAGCACCCGATCGTCGCACGTGGTGGGCCACCTCCAAAGCGCTCGACGAGGGCCATGGGCTGGAAGCTAGCAAGACGCGCCTTCACCGCACCTTTGTCTTTATTGGACAGAAGCTCCGCCCAGAGATCTGGCGCGCGCCGGGCAATCTGGCGCGCAATGTGGATGGTTGCCTCGACATCGCCAAGTGCGTCATGGGCATTGTGAGCGGTGAAACCATTCAGCGGCGCGATACGATCGAGCTTGAAGCGTATGCGGCCGGTCTCATCGGCGGGCCATTTGAACAGGTCGGGCTGGCGATACCAAACTGCATATAGCGCGGTCAGGATGTCGAGCCGAGTATTTCCATTTAACTGGGTGGCAAAAATATCCGGCTGCAGGTTCTGGTAGAAAGCCTGGCGGAGCATTTCCTCATCAAAGTGAATACTATTGAACCCTGTCCAGGTCGCGGGCGACCAGCGCGCAATCAACTCGGCTATCTCTTGTGTAAGCTCGAAAAGAGAGGGCAAGCTGGGATCAGTTAGCTGCGCAGGGCGCACACCAGTCACCGCCAGTGCCCAGGGCGAGGGAATGATATGCGGCGCGATACGACAACGCAGATTCACCCGCTCGATCTCCCTGAATTCTCCATCCGTCAGAATGGCGGCGAATTGCAGGGGCTGATCGAAGGCAGGCGAGATGCCGGTGGTTTCGAGGTCATAGAAGGCAAATGTCATGCGGCACCATAGCCTGGCGCCGCAGCCGCGTCAGCCACCATCGGTCTGTGACACCTTTTTGCTCTTTGATAAGTTGTTAGACGACATGCGTACTTTCATGCTCTTTTTAGAAGCACCTGATCAGGTATCCGCCTCACCACTTTGTGCATTTTCAAACGGCATCACATGCTTTGACGGTCGCGCAAGATCCTCAGGATCACCCCAAACAGAAATACAGACACGATCGACACCATCAGCCCGCGCATGCGCGGGCTCCACTTCAACAATCCGCACTCGCAGCGGTGCTTCACTATACAGCGCGGGCAGAAGCAACTCTGTTGCCTGTGGATGCAAATATCCCAGAAAATGCCGCCGGGGTCGGCCAAAACCAAAGAGCCAGCGAGAGGGCAGATTGGCAAAGACCTTGATTTCGCGCTCAGGGGTAATTTCGAGCGCGACCGTCTGGCCCGGAACAATCCCGGAGCCGCCAATAGGCATTGTGAGCCCATACAGGCCCGCCTGATGAATAAGTGGTTGCATACTGCCTCGATTGGCCCGGTTTTTTTGGGGCTCTCGAAAAACT
>JBLRXE010000450.1:0-2334 GCA_047920895.1 Roseovarius sp. | reverse complement strand
CACGCTGATCGCCGCAGAAAGCACCGGCCGGGTCTGCTTCGGCGTGGAACTGAACCCAGCCTATGTCGACGTGGCCATCGAGCGCTGGCAGTCGTTCACCGGCGAAGAGGCTGTGCTGGTGGGAACCCGCGAGACCTTCGCCGCGCTGAAGGCCAAAAGGCTCGCGGCATGAATACGCACATCGTGTCGCAGCGGATCGAGGCACGCGGCAGAAAGAAATGCGCATGAGTGCCCAGTCGCGCCGCATGTCGCTGATCGAGGCCGCAACCAATGTCGCGGTGGGCTACGCGCTGGCAGTCGCCACACAGATCATGGTGTTCCCATGGTTCGGTTTGCACCCGAGCATCAGTGAAAACCTCGCCATCGGGGCGGTTTTTGTTGGTATCTCCCTGTTGCGCAGCTACGCGCTGCGCAGGCTGTTCGAGCGGTGGCGCGACAAGAGCGGCGTCACAGGTCGACAGGATCCACGGCTGTGAACGAGGGAGCCGGGCATCACGCGGCCGGCAATTTGTAGACGGTGCCTCTGCCCTCGAACTTTTCCGAGGTGATCGGCAGGTTCAGCTTCTTCTTGAGCGTACCCGAGATCATCCCTCGGGCGCTATGTTGAGCCCAGCCGGTCAATGCCACGATCTCGCCGATGGATGCGCCCTCGGGCCGCTGCAGGAGCGCGATGATCTGCGCCTGCTTGGTGCCTGCGCGGATAGTAACGGGCTTGGGTGTGGCAGGATTGGCAGATGTTTCGGCTGCATCCTTCGACGCAGAGGCCAGCGCCAGCTTCGCCTTGCGCAGATTGGTCACCGTGGCCGCCACTACCGGCTCGATGCCGATCGCCGTAAGACCGGCTTCGGTGGCGATCAGCGTGGTGCCGTGTCCGTCGCCAGTTTCGCGCCACATCGGCTCGCCGCGGCGCAGGTTGGCCTCGACCTCTTCAAGCCAGCCACGCGTGAGCATCGCGGTCACGGCTTTCTGTGCGGCAGCGCCATGCAGCCCTACGGGCAACGGCATGGCAAGATTGTCGGGACGGGATGCCGCCCGGCTGAGGATGATGGTCTGTGTGTCAGTGAGTTTCGGCATCTTGGCCTCCTGTGTTGAAATGGGGTGTTGGTCAGTCGCTTTCGGCCATCGCGGCCGCGACTGCGACGTGCTGAACCCAGCCGGTCAGGTAGGGTATTCGGCGCTCCCTTCGGGGGCATGTGTTTCGGGATCGAGTTCGACCCAAGCACCGTCCTGCCAGACGTAGAGGTGACAAAACTGGCAGGTTGGGCGCGGCAGGATCGTTGGGTCGCGGGGCTTCTCGAAGGCTTCGATCTCGTCGGCCCGGACCTGCCGGATTTCCTTGGCCGCGAGGATGTCCTCGGGCGTCCAAGGCGCCAGCGCCGGCAGCATGTGGGAGGGATAGCCGTCGTAGTGGTTGTAAACATGGGCCCACTGATCGGGGCCGATCTGGATGGCGATCTGCGCGCGAGTGCTCATGGTGGTTCCCTCGTTGCGGCTTTCGCGCGGGCTCAGATGAACCCGTGCTGTTTCAGGACAGGGACGACATCGGGAAGCTCGATCGTCAGGCAGTCGATCCCGATCCGGCCCGCCATCTCGAAGACCTCGGAATTCAGGTTGAGATCATTGAAGTGGCCCTGCAGCGTGGCCACGCTCATGGCCTGAACGAAGCGGCTGCGATCGATGAAGATGCGGGTCGTGTCGGAGGGGATTGCGATGGTCATGGGTCTGTCCTTTCAGGATTGGCTCGTGGTGGTTTCGGCGGCGCGGCGTCCGGCCTCGAAGGCCTCTTCGAGCGCTGCGCGGATGGACCAGACCGCCACATCGTGAAAATCCAGCCGGTCGCGATTCCGGGTTTCCAGCGTCTCGATGCGGAATTGCCGCTGGGCGATCTCGAGGAGCTGGACGTCGCGCTGGGCGATCGGGTGGGTCTTCTTGCGGCGTGCCATGATCAATCGTCCCAGCTGTGTTCAGGGTGGGTGGTGCGCGCGCGGGCTTCCTCGCGCATCATCTCTTGGGCGCGTTCCATCTCGACCATCCCGTCGGCCTGGCTCATCCGGCCGGACATCACCTCGGCCATCACCCAGTTCACCCGCTCTTGCGCGGGGCTGGTGTGGTTGCGCCACCCCTCGCTCATTGCGCTGTGCCCCATCTTCTCTTGTGCCCGCATGGCTGTCTCCAATCCTTGTTCTGGGGTGCGCGATGCACCCGCTTCTTGACACCATCAATCGCTCTGTCGCGGAGTGTAATCAACTCAAATAGCCAAGTTTTATCATTCATTTACAATATGTTGAGGATCATCAAAGCGCCATGGAAGGTCTGTCTGAACGCGCCTATGCC
>JBLRXE010000449.1:0-2336 GCA_047920895.1 Roseovarius sp. | reverse complement strand
GCGCCGTGGTGATCCATGGCGCGGGCGGCAAGGCCTTCGCAGCGGGCACCGACATGACGCAGTTCCGCGCCTTTGGCAAAGCTCAGGACGCGCTGGATTACGAGGCCCGGATCGAGCGCGTGCTGGAGGCGGTCGAGCGGTGCCCGCTGCCCACGGTCGCCGCAATCAACGGCGCCTGCACGGGCGGGGGGGCCGCGATTGCCGGGGTCTGCGACATCCGCATCGCCGCGGCCGATCTCAAGTTTGGCTTTCCCATCGCCCGCACCCTTGGCAATTGCCTGTCGGCGGCCAATCTGGCGCGGCTCGCGTCGTTGATGGGCGCAGGCCGCGTGCGCGAGATGATCTTTACCGCGCGCCTGATCGGTGCCGAAGAGGCGCAGGGCTGTGGCCTTATCTCCGAAGTACTGGCGGATGAGGCGGCCTTGATGGCCCGCGCCGAGGCATTGACCGAGACGCTGGCACAAATGGCCCCCCTGACCCTGCGCGCCACCAAAGAGGCGATGCGCCGTGTCAGCACCGCCACCCGTGTCGAGGACGCCGACCTGATCGAGATGTGTTACATGAGCCGCGATTTCCGTCACGGGATCGAGGCCTTTCTTGCCAAGCAAAAACCAGACTGGAGCGGCACATGAGCGGCACCGGCCCCCTTGCAGGCATGAAGGTGATCGAACTGGCGCATATCATGGCCGGGCCGGTCTGTGGCCTCATGCTGGCCGATATGGGCGCGGATGTGATCAAGGTCGAGAAACCCGATGGCGATGACAGCCGCCGCTTTGTCCCGCCCGCGATCCACGGCGAATCCGCCGCCTACATGATGATGAACCGCAACAAGCGGGGGCTGGCGCTCAATCTCAAGAACCCGGAAGCGGTGCAAGTGCTGCATCGCTTGCTGGAAGAGGCCGACGTGGTGATCGAGAATTACCGCATGGGCACGATGGAGCGGTTGGGCCTTGGTTATGACGATCTGCGCGCGATCAACCCCCGCCTGATCTATTGCGAAATCTCGGGCTTTGGCCGCACCGGACCCTATGCCGAACGGGGCGGATTTGACCTGATCGCCCAAGGCATGTCTGGTCTCATGTCGATCACCGGCGAGGGGCCGGGGCGGCCCCCGGTCAAGACCGGCGCGCCGGTGTCGGACATAACGGCCGGGATCGTCGCGGCAATGGGGGTTTGCGCCGCCTATGCGCGGGTGTTGCAGACCGGTGAAGGGCAGAAGGTCGACACCTCGCTTTTCGAGGCCGCGATCACGCAGACCTATTGGCAATCGGCGATTGCCTTTGCCACCGGCGTGGCCCCCGGCCCCATGGGCTCTGCACATCCGCTGAACGGCCCCTATCAGGCGTTTCAGACGGCGGATGGCTGGATCAATGTAGGCGCCGCCAACCAACGCAACTGGCTGCGGTTTCTCGACGTGATCAGCGCGCCCGAGTTGAACGACGACCCGCGCTTTGCCACCAATCACGACCGGATGCAGCACCTCAAGGAGTTGGAAGAAATCCTGAACGACCACCTGCGGCACGAAACCTCTGAGGTGTGGCTAGAGCGTATGAAACGTGCGGGTCTGCCCGCCGGTCCCGTGCTCGACATCCTGCAAATGCAGGCCGATCCGCAGGCCCATGCGCGCGATATGATCGTCGAGGTGGCACATCCCGTGGCAGGAGCGGTCAAGACCCTCGGACATCCGGTCAAGTTCAGCGAAACCCCGGCCAATATCCGCAGCGCCGCGCCGCTCCTTGGCCAGCACAGCCGCGAGGTGCTGCAAGAGGCGGGCTTTGCGGCGGCCGAGATCAAGGCGATGATCGCCACCGGCGCGGTGATCGCGCCATGACCGATCCGCTCGCGGAGGCGCTGATCGCGGCGCGCGGCATTGGCCCGAAACTGCCCGAATCGGCGGCGGAGGGGCTGACGCGGGCGCGGGTCTTTGCGGTGCAGGAGGCGGTCGCGGCACAACTCGGCCCGGTGGGCGGTTTCAAGGTGGCCTGTCCGCCCGGTGCGCCCATCGTCATCGCCCCGATCATGGCCCGCGACATTCACCTGAGCCCCGCCGTCATCGCCTGCGCGGCGGTCGAAGAGGTCGGGATCGAACTTGAATACGCCTTTCGCCTGATCGCCGCGCCGCCCGCGCCCGACGCCCCGGATTTCGAAGCGCGGCTGAAGGACGCGGTCGAACTTCTGCCCGCGTTCGAACTGGTTCAAAGCCGCCTCGCCGATCCGAAGGGGGCAAGCGCGGCGCTCAAGATGCTGGACAATCAACTCAACGGCGCGGTGGTTCTGGGCGCACCCTGCCGCGATTGGCACGGCGTCGATGTCACCCGCGCCGGGGCGTGGCTGAG
>JBLRXE010000448.1:0-2338 GCA_047920895.1 Roseovarius sp. | reverse complement strand
CATCAGGGTTTCCAACAGCAGAAAGGCGATCATGTATTCCTTGACGCGATGGCTGACCTTCCAGCACGCGCCGATGGTGATGGGCATGAGGAAGGTGGTCAGCATCACGAACAGGACCGAGATGCCATCGACGCCCAGCTTGTAGTTCAGGCCAAGGATCCACTCACGCTCTTCCACATGCTGAAAGCCGGTGTCCGAGGGATCAAAGGTGAACAGCAGGATCAGCGAGATCAGGAAGGTGGCCGATGTTGCCACCAGTGCCAGCCATTTGGCATTGCGCTGCGCGGCCTCATCCTCGCCACGCAGGAACAGTGCCAGGATCAGGGCCGCAACCGCCGGGGTGAAGGTGATGATGGACAGAAGGTTCAACATCAGTGCGCCCCTCCGGTGAGCGTGACATAGGTAACGAGCAGCGCGATGCCGATCACCATCGCGAAGGCGTAATGGAAGACATAGCCGGATTGCGCGCGCGCATAGACCCGGTTGATGAACGGTATGACACCCATCGCCAGCCCGTTGAGGCCACCGTCGATCGTGCTGCCGTCACCCTTTTTCCACAGGAAGCGGCCCAGCCACAGAGCGGGTTTTACGAAGATTGCATCGTAGATTTCGTCAAAATACCATTTGTTCAGCAAGAACCGGTAAAGGATCGGCTGGTTCGCAGCCAGCTTGCCCGGCAGATCGGGGCGGCGGATGTAGAACAGGAAGGCCAGCGCCAGCCCGCCGATCATCGCAATGAAGGGCGACACCTTGACCCAGGCAGGCACATAATGCGCGTCATGGATCAGGTTGTTGCTGTCGAGCATGAAGATCGACGCGCCAAACCATTCACGCACCCCCTCGGTCGAGCCGAAGAATGGCTGATACCAGATCATTCCGGCAAACACCGCGCCCAGTGCCAGCACAGCCAGCGGGATCAGCATGACGGGCGGGCTTTCATGGGCGTGGTCATGCGTGTGATGATCGCCGCGCGGCTTGCCATAGAAGGTCATGAACATCAGCCGCCACGAGTAGAACGAGGTCATCGCCGCGCCCACCACCAGGATCCAGAAGGCGTAGCCCTTGCCGGCGGCAAACACGCTTTCGATGATCGCGTCCTTCGAGACGAAACCGGCAAAACCGATGGTCGTCAGCGGGATGCCGACCCCGGTGATGGCCAGCGTGCCCAGCATCATCGCCCAGAAGGTATAGGGTAATTTATGCCGTAGCCCGCCGTAATTGCGCATGTCCTGCTCATGATGCATGCCGTGGATCACCGAACCGGCCCCAAGGAACAGCATCGCCTTGAAAAAGGCGTGCGTCAGAAGGTGGAACATCGCCACCGAATAGACGCCGACACCGGCGGCAACGAACATGAACCCCAGCTGCGAACAGGTCGAATAGGCGATCACGCGCTTGATGTCGTTCTGCACAAGGCCGACAGTGGCGGCAAAGAAGGCCGTGAAGGCACCGATCAGCACGATGAAATCGCGCGCGTTCTCGGCATATTCCATCAGCGGCGAGAAGCGCACCACAAGGAACACACCGGCGGTAACCATGGTGGCCGCATGGATCAGCGCCGATACCGGCGTGGGGCCTTCCATCGCATCGGGCAACCATGTGTGCAGGAATAGCTGCGCTGATTTCCCCATCGCGCCAATGAACAGGAAGAAACAGATCATGTTGACCGCGTTCCAGTCCGTCCACAGGAAATGCACGGTGGTTTCCGACAGTGTTTCAGCTTGCGCGAAGATATCGTCAAAGCGGATGGAATCGGTCAGCAGGTAGATCGCCATGATGCCGATGATGAAGCCAAAATCGCCCACCCGGTTGACGACGAAGGCCTTGATCGCGGCGGCATTGGCGCTGGACTTGCGGTAGTAGAAGCCGATCAGAAGGTATGAGGCCACGCCCACCCCTTCCCAGCCAAAGAAGATCTGCACCAGGTTGTCGGCGGTGACCAGCATCAGCATGGCGAAGGTGAAGAACGACAGATAGGCGAAGAAGCGCGCCTTGTAGTTCTCGCCCTCCTTCCAGTTTTCATCATGCGCCATGTAGCCAAAGGAATAAAGGTGCACGAGTGCCGACACCGTGGTCACCACGATCAGCATCACCGTGGTCAGACGGTCCAGCCGGAACGCCCAGTCACCGACCAGCGTGCCACTGTCGATGAAGCGCAGGATCTGGATGGTCTGCGGGTTGCCGTCATAGGTCAGGAAAAGCACCCATGACAAAAGGGCCGACAGGAACAACAGCCCCGTGGCAATGATCTGCCCTGCCCTTTCGCCGAACAACCGCCAGCCAAAGCCGCAGATGAGCGCCCCGATGAGCGGTGCAAAGAGAAGCGTCGTCGCCATGG
>JBLRXE010000447.1:0-2351 GCA_047920895.1 Roseovarius sp. | reverse complement strand
CACCGGCATCTTCCACCGACCCCGCAGGACGCGGCGATCGCGCGCGCCTCGGGACAGGCTTTGTCGCGCTTTGCGGCAGCACGAGGACCGTTGAAACTTCGCGTTACAGATGCAGAGCAGATGGAACCGATCGAACTTCCCGCAGGCGCTGTCGCGCTGCTCATGGAGATCCTTGAGGCGATGGCAGCCGGTCGCGGCGTCACCATCATCCCCGAGAATGCTGAGCTATCGACGGTCCAGGCGGCAGAGGTGTTGAATGTCTCGCGGCCGTTCCTAATCAAGTTGCTTGAGGATGGCAGTATCCCGCATCGAAAGGTTGGCAAGCATCGTCGCGTCCGCATGGAAGACGTCATGTCGTACAAGGTCGCAATCGACAACGAGCGCGAAGCCGTCCTCGATCAACTGGCTGCCGATGCACAAGAGCAGGACATGGGCTATCGCTCGAAATGAGCCAGTACACAGTGCTGTTCGACGCGAATGTCCTCTACCCCGCTCCGATGCGCGACGCGCTGATGCAACTGGCCGTCTCGGATCTTTTCAAGGCAAAGTGGACGGTCGACATCCATCGGGAATAGATCGACGCCCTTCTGCGCAATGAACCTCATCGAGAGCGGGCGGCGCTGGAGCGAACCCGTGACTTGATGGACAGGGCCACACGCGATTGTCTGGTCACCGGCTATGCGGCCCTAGTGCCTGCCCTCACATTGCCGGATCCGGGCGATCGGCATGTTCTGGCGGCCGCGATCATCGGGCGCTGTGACGCTATCGTGACGCAGAACCTGAAGGACTTCCCACCAGAGGCACTTGCGTCCTTCGGCATCGAGACGCAGCATCCGGACGACTTCTTCCGGAACCAGCTTTCTCTCGCGCCTGGCTTGGTCTGTTCGGCGCTACGCAAAGTTCCCGAGCGTCTCAAGAACCCGCCCAAGAGCGTTGAAGAGTATCTGTCGATCCTGACCCAACAAGGCCTGGTCGCCACCGTAACCGATCTGGAGCAGTTTGCCGATCTGCTTTGATTTTAGCGGAACAAGGAAGGTCAGCCATGGATACGCTTCGAACAACCTGTGTCGAAAGCCTTGCCGCACATATCAGGGCGGTAGCGCAATCGACTGGTCAAGCTTTCATTGTCGCCCTTGACGGGCCCAGCGGTGCCGGAAAGTCCACGTTGGCAATGGCTTTAGCCATGGAAATCAACGCGGCCTGCATCGATGGCTATGATTTCTATGCTGGGGGTATAAATCTGCGCGTTGACAGCCCCGCAGAACGCGCCAACGCCTGCATCGACTGGCCGCGTCAGCGGCAGGTGTTGCAGGCGTTGCGGGCGGGGCAACCAGCCGAATGGCGCGCATTCGACTGGGATAACTTCGATGGGCGGCTCGTGTATCCAGCGGCTAAGCTGTCACCCGCGAAGTATACGATACTTGAAGGTGTCTATGCCGCGCGGCCAGAATTGGCCGATCTGCTTGATATGCGCGTTCTGGTCGAGGTCGCGCCCGACATTCGCAAAGCGCGACTTCTTGCCCGTGAGGGAGCTATTGGCCCTTGGGAACAGCAATGGCACGAGGCAGAAGAACACTACTACCGATATGTCATGACCGCTGAACGCTTCGAACTGATTTATTGCGAGTCGCTTTGATGGCCGTTCTCTGCTGTCGCGTAACCCTTAGTTGGGCTCTGCCTCAATCTGTGTGGCGCAACTATCCTGAAACTGGAAAATTCAGGAGGGATAGGTGTGAGTTCGAAGAAGCACTAGTCGCCCGGGGGCGAAGTTTCGGTTCAAAGCGTTGAGCGAAGTGATTAAGGCGGGTGGGTTGTATCGGGCAGTCTGACGCCAAACGGCATCTGCCCAGACGCATTCACGCCGACGTCACTGCTGGCGGCGTCGGCGGCTGCTTGAATTTCCCGCACATGGAGACGGGGTCACAGTGGAACTCTAGGTTTGCCGTTGGTGATGTCTGGCCCGCATGCCCGCGCCGGACGTTCTCGGACCAGATCGCCTCGGTTACGCGTCCGTTTGCACGTCCCGCCGCACGTGTCGGGGAGATTGTCAGTCATCTGGGGCATGCGACTGGCGGGCGGCCTGCCGAGCGGCTCTAGCGCCGTTTGGCGTCGGAGTCAGTGATGACACGGTGCTTAGGCAGCTGGTCGGCTAGGCGTGCCGCGGCCTACTGGTGAGGGCGACGCCCTCGTTTGGTGGACAACGCCCGATATTGTGCCTATATTAACTTTCAAACCAGCTATTGAACGCGTCGCACTGCGACCCTCGATCAGCATGTTTACCGAAAATCGAGAATATTTCGCACGCGAACTGCGCCGATCAGGCAAGCAGCTCGGGTCCGGAAAAGAATGAC